>NZ_JBEYUK010000020.1:0-84499 GCF_040643475.1 Streptomyces sp. NPDC047130
GACACGGCACCTGGCGTCCAGGTCGTTCGTACAGTGGCGCGCTCCACCTGGACGCCAGGCACCGCGCCTGCTCCACGGAGTGTGGGTCGACGGCACACGGGATGGGAGCTTGGGGGAGTAGTTGGTTGAGGAGGAGCGGACAGCTCACCGTGGGGAATTTCCTACTCTTGGACTGTGGATGCCGAAGAAGAGGAAGAGCGCGTCTTCGTTGCGATCACCTGCACGGATCGAGGCCAGCATCGGCGCATACGGCTGACTACAGCGCGCTTGCACGCGAGTGACCGGGGAATGGGATACGCCCTTGAGCACTTCGCGCCCCCGATGCGGGATGCCAAGCCAGGCTCGTTCGTGGGGCGAGACTCGTACGTTTTCATCTGCCCGCGGTGTAGCCGGACACCGCAGATCAAGGCCGATAGGTGGTGGTCGCTGCTGGAGGCCGTATCTGCAGCAGGGCAAGACGAGTTCGACATCTCACTGCTACCATGATTCCGTCACGGTTGTGACCCCTGTGCGAGGACGGGGTGACCTTCCAGTCGGTTGATCATCAACCGGCGTTCGCGAAAGCCCGCTCATCCGGTGGGTAGCTTCCAGCTGCCTACGGAGATGAAGTGGAAGGCTTCCTGAACGACCTCTTGGTCAACATCGCTGCCACCAGTGTGTCGGGTGTTCTCATCTTGGCTACCAAGCGGGCTGTGCAATTCCTGCGGAACCGCCGGAACCAGGAGACGGAGCGTCAAGAAGACGCGGAGTGATCGGCACGCTGCACGGCCCATCGGTGATGTCACCGGTCTGTGACATCAGTGCCTGACACCAACAAGTGCGAACTGCACCGATCACAGGCACCCGCCAGCGGCTGATCATCCAGAGCAGGACCGTGCTCCGTCGAGGTCGATAGAGCTAGTGATCGACCTGATAAGGATGAGGCCACAGGTTCAAATCCTGTTAGCCCCACCAGCACGAAGACCCCCGGTCCCCATGGGCCGGGGGTCTTCGGCGTCCATGGCGACATCGTCCCCTCGGGACGAAGGGGCTCCGGTGCTTACCTGAGAGGTCATTGAGGCGGGTCAGGCCCCTGGCTACGTTTGCGTCGTCCCACCGGAGCGAACGAAGGAGCCGGACGTGCCCGCATACGGGTTCGCGCACCTGCGTGATCGTCGCCACCACCCGGACGTCGTCGAGTACCTCAGACGCATCCAGGGCACGCTCGACCCGTTCCAGGGCCGTTTCCTGATCCACGGCCCGCCGACGGCGGTGGTCGAGGGCAGCTGGCCGGGCAGCATGGTGCTGATCGAGTTCCCGGGCATGGCCGAGGCCCGCGCCTGGTACGAGTCGCCCGAGTACCGGAAGATCCTGCGACTGCGGGCCGACCACATCGACGGAGACCTCGTGCTGGTCGAGGGCGTCGGCCCCGGGTACGACCCGCGTGAGCGCGCGGAGAAACTCCGGGCGGAGGCCTGACGCCAACGGGCGTGAACACCGTGGTCGGCCGGGTTCCCTGTTTCTCGGGCAGGGGGAAACGCCGCCGGCCCGCCGGTGGGGGCGGGCTCGAGGCAGTGGTCCGCGACCGCTGCCGCACGTGCGGTACGGCCCGGCCGAGTGTCGGCGGGCCTTCGGGGTGCGGGGTGCGGAGCGTGCGGTGCGGGTCTGCGGCCGCGTGGGCCGGGGTGCGGCGTGGGGCGGTGCTGCGGGTGCTGCGGGTGCTCGGACGGGCTTGCGGGCTTGCGGCCTGCGGCCTGCGGCTTGCTGGAGGGGACGGTCGTGCCGGGGTGGGGAGCGTGGCCGGTGTGGTGGGGAGCGGGCGGTCGGTGCGGTCGGCAAGGCGTGGGTGGGGCGGCGTGGGCCGGGAGGCCGGGCAGAGGGCTTCCGGTTCGCGAGGTGGAAGGCGGGCCAGGGCCGCCGGGAGGTGGTCACGAGGGCGTCGTCCACGGGCGGGAGAGCGGTGCGGGGCGGTACTGAGGGGGCGTCGGCACCGGGGGAGAGGCGGGGCGTTGGACGGGTCGGTACGGCGGGTGCGTGCCGGGGCCGGGGCCGGGGCCGCGCAGGGCCGTGGCGGGACGGCAGGGTCGGTGGCTCGGTGCGGGGCGCGGGGGTGCGGTCGCGGTGCGTGGGCCGGAGGGCTCCGGTGCGGAAGGTGGCCGGTGGTCCGGTGCGGGAGGTGGCCGGTGGTCCGGTGCGGGAGGTGGCCGGTGGGGTGACGGTCGGGTGGGCGTTCCGGCAGGGGGTGGCGCGAGCTCCCCGGGCACGGTGGCGGAGGCCGGCGTGCGGAGGCCGACGGGGGCCGGAGGATTGACTCGGAGGGCGCGGGGACTGGTGGACGGGCCTGCCGTGCTCCGGCCGGCCGACGTCGCTCAGGAGAGCGTTGAGGGGGTCGAGCGCGTCCAGGGTGTGGACGGTGCCGAGGGCGCTCCGGGCACTGCCGCAAGGTCCGGGACGGACCGTGCGGGCCTGCCGGGGCCGGGGCGGGGCGTGCGGTGCGGTGGTGCGGTGGTGCGGGCGGCCGAGGGCCGTGCGGCGGGAGCGGGCGGGGCGTCGCGCGGTGGTGCGGCGGGGCCGTGGGACGCCGGTGGCGGCCGTGCGCCCGGCCCGGGCGGGGTCTATGGCCGGCTCCTGCTCGGTGGCTTCGAGGAGCGGGTCGGAGGCGTCGCGGCGGGCGGCCGTGTCCGGGCCCGCGGTGGGCGCGGTGTGGAGTTCGGCGGGGGCGGCCAGGACCGCGGTGCCGACGCCGGTGCCGGAGTGCGCCCGGGACTGCGGGGAGCCGCCGTGGGCCTCGGCGAGGATGCGCTGCTTCATCGTGGGCGGCAGGGCCCGGTACGAGGGCCGGACGCCGTTCCCGGGCGTCTGGCGCGGTACCGCGGCCGTGGCCGTGGCCGTGGCCGTCGCGCGGGGCGCCGGGACGTCCGCACGACGACCGCTGCCGCCGCGGCGTCCGCCGTTGCGGGTGGGCTCGCTCCGGGGTACCGCGGTCGCGGACGGGGCGGAGACGAGCCCCAGCGCCGTGAACAGCGCGAGGAACGCGGAGACCAGCAGCTGCCACATCTTCCTGACCTGGGTTCCGGCCATGGATGACCTCACATTCGGGTTGGGCGATTTGCGTACTTTCCTCATGATGTGTATGCGTGCGGCGATCCGTGGGACGCTCGCCCATGGCGCGTCGATGGTCCGATGAACACCACCCGGATGGACCCACGGGCGGGAAGCAATCGCCGGCGCCCGGATCGGACGGGCCTCGCGGGCCGGTGGATCGGTGCCGTGCGGGGGCGGTCGGGCGGGCCCCCCTTGGTCACCGTTCGGTATCGGTCGGTGTGTATAGTCGGGCGCCAGAGGTCTCCTACGTCAACGAAAGACGAGGTCGCGCGGTGAAGAAGCTCCTCCTGGTCGCCCTGGCCGCCATCGGCGGTCTCCTCGTGTACCGCCAGATCCAGGCGGACCGCGCCGAGCAGGACCTGTGGACGGAGGCCACCGACTCCGTGCCCAGCGGTTCCTGAGCCGGCGACACCCGAGAACACACGAAGACCCCGGCCGCCCGAAGGCGGCCGGGGTCTTCGCCCGTCCACAGGAGCCGCAGGAGCCGCACGATCCGCCGGAGCCCGGCAGCCGCCGAAGCCGCAGCCGCCGGAGCCGGGGCAGGCCGGCTCCGGGCTCAGCTCTGGTGCACCTGGTAGTGCGCGACCGCGTCGGCGGTGCGGCCCGCGCCGTACACCCGCAGGAACTCCGCCAGCTCGGGGTGGCTCTCCCCGATGCTGTCGGCGGCCTCGATGATGTCACCGGCCGCGGCCAGCGAACGCAGGAGACTCTGTATCTCGCGCACCACCCGCTTGACCGTCGGAGCGCCCACCGGGCTCCCCACGGCCTGCTGGGCGGCCGCGCTCAGCATGGAGCCGCCCTGGGACTTCTTGATCTCCTCCATGCGCTCGGCGGCCTCCGCCGCGCTGACGCTGCCGTCGGCCACCTGGGCCGCGAGGTCCTGCAGCAGCCGCACCCGCTGCACGACCGCGGGGTTGCCGATCTTCGCCCGCTGGCCGCTCATCAGCTGGGACAGCATCGGCGCCGACAGGCCGAGCACGCCCGCGAGCCGCGCCTGGTTGAGCCCCAGGTCGTCGATCAGCCGTCGGAAGAGCTCCCCCAGAGGCTCTCCGTACCAGTTCCGCTGCAGCTCGCGCGCCCTCGCGGTGGCCTCCTGCTGTGCGGCTTCCATGCGTCTCCCCATCGCTTCCCCATGTACATGGTTCGCTCGAGCGAACCACGTACCGAATCTTACGGAGGGCGGGCGGCGGCGGGGACCCCGCCGCCGTCCTGGTTGACCAATCCTTTTGCGGGATACCGGGGGTGACCGGGTAGTCTGGTCGTCGGCTCGCACCGGTGGTTCGCGGATTCCGGGGCGTACGCCGCATTTGAGGGGCCTTAGCTCAGTTGGTAGAGCGCTGTCTTTGCATGGCAGATGTCAGGGGTTCGACTCCCCTAGGCTCCACTTGTTCCACCTGCTCCACCACGGACGCGTGCGAAGGCCCTCCCCCACGGGAGGGCCTTCGCACGTTCGCGGGCCCGCGCCGACGCCGCGTCAACCGGGCCCCGGGATCCGGCCGTCGGGGAGCCGCGGTGACTACGAGGCCCGGATCTCCCTGGGCGGCGTGCGCCGCTCGTCCACGGGCTCCACCCGCACCAGCTCGCCCCAGACGATGTACCGGTGCTCGGAGGTGTACATGGGGGTGCAGGTGGTCAGCGTGATGTACTTCCCCGGCTTGTCGCGCCCGGACTCCTTCGGCACCCCTTCCAGGACGCCGACGTTGAACCGGGACGTCTGCGGCAGGATCTCGAAGACCTTGTAGACGTACCACTTGTCCTTGGACTCGAAGACGATCGGGTCGCCCTCGCGGATCTTGTGGATGTCGTGGAACTTGGCCCCGTGGCCGTCGCGGTGCGCGGCCAGGGAGAAGTTGCCGTTCTTGCCGCTGGTGGGGAGCGTGGCCTTGATCGGGTCGGTGTAGTAGCCGGCCGCGCCGTCGTCGAGGACCTTCGGGTCGGTGCCCTTCTTGATCAGTATCTGGTCGTCGTCCATGGCCGGGACGTGGAGGAAGCCGATGCCGTCCCTGGTGTCCAGCTTGCCGGGGACGCCGGCGCCCTCGATCTCCTGCTCCCACTGCTCGCGGATCCGGTCGCTCTCCTGGTCCGCCGCGCGGTCGGCCAGCAGGTTGGTCCACCACAGCGAGTAGACGACGAAGAGGCCGAGCACGACGCCCGCCGTCATCAGCAGCTCGCCCAGGACGCTGACCACCGTGGCCACCGGTCCCCGGCCGGGGCGACGTTTCCCGGGCCGGTGCGCGCGGGTGTCCTCGCCGCGCCGGTCGTGCTCTACCGCTGCCACTGTGGCCGTCCCCCGTCGTGTGCCGTGTTCACGCTGTCACGGGTTCACCAGCGCGTCGGGCTTCCCCTCGCCGCGCGGGCGTTCCTCGTCCATCTTGCCCCAGACGATCATCCGGTAGGTGCTGGTGAACTCCGGGGTGCAGGTGGTCAGTGTGATGTAACGGCCGGGCCCGGTGAAACCCGACCCCGGCGGCACGGGGTCCAGTACGGAGATGTTGCCGGGCGAGGTCGAGGGAAGGATCGAGGTCATCCGGTACACGAAGTAGGTGTCCCGCGTCTCCACCACGATCGGGTCACCCGGCTTCAGGCGGTTGATGTAGCGGAACGGCTCGCCGTGGGTGTTGCGGTGGCCGGCGATGCCGAAGTTGCCCTTCTCCCCCGGCATGGCGGTCGGGATGCTGTCCTCGCCGTAGTGGCCGACCATGCCGCGGTCCAGCACGCGCTCCTTGTCGATGCTCTCCGCGATCGGCACGACCACGTCCAGGGTCGGCATGTGCAGGAGGGCGAAGCCCTGGCCCGCCTCGAAGGTGCCGGGGTCGCGGGCCCCCTTGTCCCAGTCGTCCTGGAGCTGGACGGTCTCCCGGTCCACGTCGGCGGCGGCCAGGACGTTGGTCCACCAGAGCTGGTAGGCGACGAAGAGGATCATCAGCACGCCGGTGGTGATGAACAGCTCGCCCACGGCGCGGCTGATCACCACGGCCGGCCCGGGTCTGCGGGCCCGCTCGGCGCGGCGGCGCTCCACGCGGGAGAGCGGGGCGCCGGCCCCGGCGGCCGCCTCGGAGACGGCCTCCGCGGCGGTCTCGGAGGCGGTCTCCGGGGCGCGGGCCGCGCGGCGCCCGCGGCGGCCCCTGGCGGCCGCCGCGGCCCGTCTGCGGGCCGCCCGGCCGCCTCCGGCGGACGGCACGGCGGTGTCCGCGGGCGGCACGATGGTGTCCGCGGGCGGCACGGCGGTGTCCGCGGGCGGCGCGGCGTCGGGCGGGAACACCGCCGCCAGCCGCATGGTGCTCGCCGGGTCGGTGGTACGGGCACCGGCGCGCGGCTCGTCGAACTCCGGCGGGGCCGCCGCGTCGGGGCGGGTGACGGTGTGGAGCGTGCCGTCGGCGAACCGCGGGTCGCCGGCGGTGTGACGGGTGGGACCGAGGGGGTCGGTGGGGCTCCCCGGGGGGCCCGGGGGTATGCGCAGCGCCACCGTCTCGTCGTCCTCGGGGCGCCACCCGGTCACGCCGTGGACCTGCCGACGACCGGAGCGAGGCCCTCGGAGCGCGCCACCGCGTCCGGGTCGCCGCACTCGGCCAGCCAGTTGGCCAGCATCCGGTGCCCGTGCTCGGTCAGCACCGACTCCGGGTGGAACTGGACGCCCTCGACGGCGAGTTCGCGGTGGCGCAGGCCCATGACGATGCCGTCGGCGGTCCGCGCGGTCACCTCGAGCTCCTCGGGCACGGTCACCGGGTCGGCGGCCAGCGAGTGGTAGCGGGTGGCGGTGAACGGCGACGGCAGGCCGGCGAAGACGCCCCTGCCCCCGTGCTCCACCGGCGAGGTCTTGCCGTGCAGCAGCTCCGGCGCGCGGTTCACCACGCCGCCGTAGGCCACCTGCATCGACTGCATGCCGAGGCACACGCCGAAGACCGGGATGCCGGACGCGGCGCAGTGCCGCACCATGTCGACGCAGACCCCGGCCTCCTCGGGCGAGCCCGGGCCGGGCGACAGGAGCACGCCGTCGAAGCCCTGCTCGGCGTGGGACAGGGACACCTCGTCGTTGCGCAGCACCTCGCACTCGGCGCCGAGCTGGTACAGGTACTGGACGAGGTTGAAGACGAAGCTGTCGTAGTTGTCGACAACCAGGATCCGCGCGCTCACTGTTCGTCCACCGTCACATCGCCGAAGGGAAGGAGCGGCTCGGCCCACGGGAAGACGTACTGGAAGAGCACGTACACCGTGGCCAGCACGAGAAGCAGCGAGAGCAGGGCCTTCACCCAGGTGTTGCCCGGCAGATTCCGCCAGATCCAGCCGTACACGGGTCCCAGCCCCTCCCCATCGTCACCATCGGTCGCGCCAGCCGCGGTACGCCGCCGTGTGTCACGGAGCCGTACAGCAACCAGACTAGGGCCTTTCGGAGGCGTTTCCGGCGGGCTTGGCGTACTGGAGGTCGACGGCTCCGGTGTAGCCGGGCAGGGTGCGCACGCCCTCCTCCTCGACCTCCCAGCCCAGGCCGTAGACGTTCACGTAGACCATGTAGTTCTGGACGGCAGGCGACTCGGCGAGGGCCTTCTGCAGCCGCTCCGGGTCGCCGACGGCGGTGACCTTGTAGGGAGGGGAGTAGACCCGGCCCTGGAGGATCAGGGTGTTGCCCACGCAGCGCACCGCGCTGGTGGAGATCAGCCGCTGGTCCATCACGCGGATGCCCTCGGCGCCGCCCTTCCAGAGCGCGTTCACCACGGCCTGCAGGTCCTGCTGGTGGATGACCAGGTAGTCCGGCTCCGGCTCGGGGTAGCCGGGCAGCTTCGCGGTGGCGTCCGGCGGGGCGTCGTTGAGCGTGACGGTGACCGCCTCGCCCTTGACCGGCTCGGTGCCGGCGGCCCGCTCCAGCTCCTTCAGCTCGGCGTCCTCGGCCTCGGTGGCGCCGTGCTCGCGGGCGGCGAGGCCGTCGACCTCCTCGCGCAGGCCGGCGTTGGACTGCTGCAGCGCGGCGTTCTCGCGGCTGCGCTCCTGGATCAGGTCCGAGAGCCGCAGCAGGGAGTCGTCGGTGCGGAGGTTGGTGCCCTTGGCGGTGTGGAAGCTGGTCGCGAAGAGCAGGCCGGCCAAGGCGAACACGGCCAGTGTCAGCCCCTTGACCGGACGGAACCGGGAGCGGCCGGGGCTGGTGCCCGTCCCGGGGGAGTCGGCAGAATTGCTCAACGTACCCTTGTCTCCTTCGGCGCCGCGGAAGCACTACGCTAACCGACGCCCGGGGGAGTGCTCAGTCGTCCCTTGTTGTACATCTGAACATCCCTACGCAGCTGCCCCGGAGCGTGCACCGTTCCAGCGCGGCACGCAGCGCATCGACAGGAGAGACCCTCGTGCCGAAGTCACGTATCCGCAAGAAGGCCGACTACACGCCGCCCGCGGCAAGGACGCAGCCGGCGGCGATCAAGCTGACCAACCGTGCCTGGGTCGCGCCGGTGATGCTGGCGCTCTTCCTCATCGGTCTGGCCTGGATCGTCATCTTCTACGTGACGGACGGCTCGCTGCCGCTGGAGGCCCTCGGCAACTGGAACATCGTGGTGGGCTTCGGCTTCATCGCGGCGGGCTTCGCGGTCTCCACGCAGTGGAAGTAGGGGCCTGAGCCTCACGGTTGCCCGCGGTCCGGGAGGTAGTTATCCACAGGAGTTATCCACAGGTGGAAAAGAAAAGACGATCTGTGGATAACCGCCGGACGCCGCTGCGGATGTGATCGATCCCTCACTGCTCGAATACCTGTTCCCCCTGGTTCTGACCTGCGAAAATCGCGGTCGGACGCAGGGGGTTCGGTATTTCCCCAGGTGGGCGCGGCAGCACCCCAAACCTGTGGACAAAGCTGTGACGCTGGGCGATGAATCAGGTGAGCTGGGCAGTTCTCAACAGAGTGGCGACGATCACCACGAGCAGCACCAGGGCGCAGCTTCCGTACTGGATCAGCGTCCGCCGGGGCCCGCGGGCCGTCAGCATCGCGAAGCCGAGCACGCCGCCCGCGACCAGGCCGCCGATGTGGGCCTGCCAGCCGATCGAGGTGCCGGGGAGGAACGGCAGCGCCAGGTTGAGCGCCAGGAGCACCAGCATGGGGCCCTGGTCACGGTTGAGCCGGCGCTGCAGCGCGATCGTGGCGCCGAAGAGGCCGAAGACCGCTCCGGAGGCGCCCAGCGCGGTTCCCGCCGGGTTCATCAGCAGATAACCGAGCGCGCTTCCCGCCAGCCCGGAGATCAGGTAGAGCGCCAGGTAGCGGACGCGGCCCAGCATCTCCTCGAGCGGGCCGCCCACCAGCCAGAGGCTCAGCATGTTCAGCGCGAGGTGCCAGACCTCCAGGTGGCTGAAGACCGGCGTGATCATCCGGTACCAGTCGCCCAGGTAGGCGATGCCCGCCGGCCACATCACCAGCTCGCGGGACAGGCCCGGCACGGCCGTCAGAGCCAGGAAGACCGCGAGGTTGAGGCCGATCAGGATCTTGGTGATCAGCCGGGTGTCCGCCACCACCGGCGCCCCGGCCAGCGTCCGGGGCGCCGACGAGCCGTTCTTCGCGCCGTCGCGCACGCACTCCGGGCACTGGAACCCGACGGAGGCGTTGATCATGCAGTCGGTGCAGATGGGACGGTCGCAGCGGGTGCACCGTATGCCGGTCTCACGGTCGGGATGGCGGTAGCAGCCGGGCAGGGCGTGTGCCTGCTCCTGCTGTCCCGGACCGTTCCCCTGGCCGTTCCCCGCGTCCATACCGATCCCCTCGCTCCCGGCGGCGGCGCGTCCAGCGGCCGCGGGCGGAAAGAAGTCCCGCCCCGCCCGCCTCTACGGGCGAGCGGGGCGAAAGGTTCCCTCGACGGCCTGCGTCAGCGGGACTCGATGACGACCGACTCGATGACCACGTCCTTCGCGGGGCGGTCCGAGCGGTTGGTGGGGACCTCCGCGATGGCGTCCACGACCTTCTGGCCGTTGGTGACCTCGCCGAAGATGGTGTGCTTGCGGTTCAGCCAGGCCGTCGGAGCGACGGTGATGAAGAACTGCGAGCCGTTGGTGCCCGGACCGGCGTTGGCCATGGCCAGCAGGTAGGGCTTGTCGAAGGACAGGTCCGGGTGGAACTCGTCCTCGAACTGGTAACCGGGACCGCCGGTGCCGTTGCCGAGCGGGTCACCGCCCTGGAGCATGAAGCCGCTGATGACCCGGTGGAAGACGGTGCCGTCGTAGAGCTTGTCGGTCGTCTTCTGGCCGGTGGCGGGGTTGACCCACTCGCGCTCGCCCTTGGCGAGCTCGACGAAGTTCTTGACCGTCTTGGGCGCGTGGTCCGGGAAGAGCCGGATCTCGATGTCGCCGTGGTTGGTCTTCAGGGTGGCGTAGAGCTGCTCGGCCACGATCTGCCTTCCGTTGTCGTCTGTGACTCTCCGATCCTCCCACGCCCCGTGCCGGGAGGCGGGCACCGGTCGCCGTCCGGGGCGGATCGGTGGGTTTCGGTTGCGCCCGCCGGACCGACTCGTCGCGCGAGCGGTCTCTTTCGGACGCCTATGACCCGGATCGTGACCCGGATGCCCGCCGCGGCATGCCCGATAACGCGCCCGGAGGCATGATCCGACAAAGGGTGGAAAGCCGATGGAAACCGTACGCCACCGAGGAGGAGGAACCCGTGACCCGCAAAGATTGCGCGCGCGCCCGGTCCGGTTCGGCGAAGGACAGCGTGCTGCACGCCGGTCAGGCGCTGGCGCCCTACGCCGACACGGCCAGGGTCAGGGCCGCGCAGTACGCCAACGAGGCGCGCGTACGGCTCGCGCCCGTGGTGACCCAGGCCGCCGGGCAGGCCCGCGCCCAGTACGGGGCCCATGTGGCTCCGCGACTGGCGCAGGCGTCCACGTATGTGCCGGCCAAGGTCGATTCGGCCGCCCGGGAGGCGGCGCTGCGCACGCGGCTGGCGGCCCAGCAGGCCGTCGAGTACTCCCGGCCGGTGATCGAGCAGGCTCGGGCCAACGCCGGCCCGGTCAAGGAGGAGGCCGCCGCACGGAGCGCCGCCGCGGTGGCCGCCCTGCGTGGCCAGGTGTCCGCCAAGGACATCCAGCGCCTGGTGAACAAGCGACGTCGCCGGTCCGCGATCGGCCGTTTCACCAAGAAGACGTTGCTGCTGAGCCTGGTGGGCGCGGCCGCTTTCGCCGCCTGGAAGTGGTGGGACGAGCAGGCCAACCCCGACTGGCTGGTGGAGCCGCCGGAGGCCACCGAGGTCCCGGACGACGCGAGCAGCCTCACGTCGGAGGACGACACCAGCGGTCCGGTCGCCCCGACCCCGGAGAACGCCCGCACCGACGAGGTCACCGGGCCGTCGACGGTCGGCGAGCAGAACACCCCGGCCTCGTCGGACGACGAGGAGCGCCGCTGACGTCTGCCGCACCGCGACACCGTGATGTTTCACGTGGAACATCACTCCGTCGGGCCCCGTCCGTTCCTCACCTCGGTGAGGCGGGTGGGGCCCGGTGCTGTTCCCGGCTCCCCTGTTCGAACAGCATTCCCTCTATAGTTCGATGACGGCTCCGGCCGGAACGTTGCCGAGCGCCACCCCACACGCACCCCGATGCCGCGCGCCCGGCCAGGGGGTCGGGGCAGGAACTGGGGAGAGCTCGGCGATGACTCACGCCGCGAACGAGGGGCCCGCGCGCTCCGACGACCGGTCCGACGAGGGCCGCAGAACCGGGGGCCGCAGAGCCGCAGGCCGCAGAGCCGCAGGCCGCCGCCGTCCACGACGCAGGGGCCTGCGGAACGTCCTGATCGGCTGTGCCGTGCTGGCACTGGCCGCGGGCGGCACGGCCTGGTGGATGTACGAGGACCTGGACGGCAACATCACGTCCGTCGACCTCGACGAGGCACTCGGCGACGACCGGCCCACCAAGGAGCCGGGCACCACCGAGGCGCTCAACATCCTGGTGCTGGGTTCCGACTCCCGCGCCGGTGACAACGCCGAGCTGGACGGCGCCAAGGTGGGCGGCGCCCGCTCCGACACCGCGCTGGTGGTGCACGTGGCCCAGGGCCGCAGCGAGGCCGTCGCCGTCTCGATCCCCCGCGACACCCTGGTCGACCGTCCGGCCTGCGTCCGCGCCGACGGTACCGAGGTGGGCCCCGCGAAGCGGGTGATGTTCAACTCGGTGTACGCCCAGGCCGGGTCCGCCTGCACGCTGAAGACCGTGGAGACGATGTCGGGGGTGCGGATCGACCACCTGATGGAGATCGACTTCGCGGGCTTCACGTCGCTGGTGGACGAACTCGGCGGGGTCACCGTCACCGTCGACGAGCCCATTAGGAACGCCAAGGGCGGCCTCACCCTGGACCCCGGGCAGCACCGCCTCGACGGCACCGAGTCGCTGGAATTCGTCCGCACCCGCTACGGCTACAAGGACGGCAGCGACCTGGGCCGGATCGGCCTCCAGCAGCAGTTCCTGGTGGCGCTGATCGGCGAGGTCAAGCGGCAGGACCTGCTGGGCGACCCGCTCAAGACGTACAAGATCGCCGACTCGCTGACCGGCGCGCTGACCACCGACTCGGAACTGGCCTCGCTGACCTCGCTGGCCGAGTTCGGACAGTCGCTGCAGGGCATCGACCCGGCCGCCATGGACACCGTGATGCTGCCGGTGAAGTACGACCCGGCCGACCCGAACCGGGTGGTGCCGGCGCAGCCGTTGGCCGACAAGGTCTGGGACGCGCTCCGCAACGACCGGCCGATACCCGAGGCGGCCCGGAAGTCCCCGGCCGCCGGCTGACGACGGGCCCGCGGGCCCGCAGGTCGCCGAAACGCCGGAGGGCCCGCTCACCGTGGAGTGAGCGGGCCCTCCCGCTTCGACCCGTCGACCGCGACCGAACGGTCACGCGCTCAGCGCTCAAGCGGTCAAGCGGTCAAGCGGTCAAGCGGTCACGAGCAGATCAGCATGATCGGCTGGTTGGGGTCCGGAGTGCTGTTCGGCGGCGTCACCTGTACGGCCACCGTGGCGTTCGGGTCGTCCCTGCCGGTCACCTGGACGTTGCGGTACCCGGCGTCCGCCAGCATCTTCCGGGCTTCCTGCAGCTTCTTGCCCTGCACGTCCGGGACCGGCTTCTGCTCGGCCTTCAGCTTGCCGACCTTCAGGGTGACCTTGGTGCCGACGTCGACCTTCTGGCCCGGCGCGAACGACATCTCCGCGACCTTGCCGTCGAGGTTCGGGTCGGTGGTCTCGACCTCGCCCGCGCACTCGCCGTTGAGGCCGTCCTGCGAGAGTGCCTGCTTGGCCTCCTCGCAGGTACTGCCGCGGACCTCGGGCACGTTCACCTGCTGCGGGGCCTGGGCCACCGTGATGGTGATCTCGCTGCCCTTCTCCCGCTCGACGCCGTCGCCCGGGTCCTGGTCGAGGACCGTGCCCGCCTCCCGCTGGCCGTTCACCTCGGTTTCGACGTCGACCTCGAAGCCCTCGTCCTCCAGCTTCTTGGTGGCCTCGTCCTCGGTCATCCCGACCACGTCCGGGACCTCGACCTTGGGCGCCCCGGTGGAGACGACCAGCGCGACGGACTCGCCCTTGTCCAGCTTGGTGCCCTGGTCCGGGTTCTGCGAGCAGACCCGGTCCTTGGGCTGGTCCTCGCACTCCCGCTCGGTGAAGGTGACCTCGAGTCCCACGTTGCCCGCGCGTTCCCGCGCCTCCGCCTTCGTGTTCCCCACGAAGGAGGGGACCGTGGCCTGCGTCGGGGTGTCGCCGCCGGAGATCCAGCGGCCGATGAGGATCGCGCCAATCAGCACCAGTACCGCCGCCGCGATCAGCAGGATCGTCGACTGCCGGTTCTTCTTCTGGCGCCGCCGGTCGGGGCGGTCGTCGCCGTAGCCGTAGCTGCCGTCGTCCGGGTTCATCGGCGGCAGCATCGAGGTGGCCCCGCCCGCCGGGGACATGGCGGCGGTGGCCTGGTCGTCGCCGTAGCCCTGGTTGTAGCCGCCGTAGCCGGCGCCGTACCCGACCGAGCCCATGGCCGCGGCGGCCGCCACCGGCTGGCCGTCGAGGCAGGCCTCGATGTCGGCGCGCATCTCGTCGGCCGACTGGTAGCGGTAGTTCGGGTCCTTGACGAGCGCCTTCAGCACGATGGCGTCCATCTCGGGCGTGATCTCGGGGTCGAAGACGCTCGGCGGCTGGGCCTCCTCGCGCACGTGCTGGTAGGCGACGGCGACCGGGGAGTCTCCCACGAACGGGGGACGGACGGTGAGGAGCTCGTAGAGCAGGCAGCCCGTGGAGTACAGGTCGGACCGCGCGTCGACCTGCTCGCCCTTCGCCTGCTCCGGGGAGAGGTACTGGGCGGTGCCGATCACGGCGGCGGTCTGGGTCATCGTCATGCCGGAGTCGCCCATGGCACGGGCGATGCCGAAGTCCATCACCTTGACCTGGCCGTTGCGCGTCAGCATGACGTTCGCCGGCTTGATGTCGCGGTGGACGATGCCGTTGCGGTGCGAGTACTCCAGGGCCTGGAGGATGCCGATGGTCATCTCCATGGCCCGCTCGGGCAGCAGCTTGCGACCGCTGTGGAGGAGCTCACGGAGCGTCGAGCCGTCGACGTACTCCATGACGATGTACGGGATGGAGACCCCGTCGATGTAGTCCTCGCCGGTGTCGTAGACCGCGACGATCGCAGGATGGTTGAGCGAGGCGGCCGACTGGGCCTCCCGGCGGAAGCGGGCCTGGAACGACGGGTCGCGTGCGAGGTCCGCCCGCAGCGTCTTCACCGCCACGGTGCGGCCGAGCCGGGTGTCCTGCGCGAGGTAGACCTCGGCCATGCCACCACGGCCGAGCACATGGCCCAGCTCGTACCGGCCGCCGAGGCGACGCGGCTCTTCCATAGCTACCTACCAGCCCTCTCCGTCGGTACCGACCGCACCCTTCATGGATTCGGCAGGTGTGCCGTCCGGGCATACCGTACCCGGATCGCGGTGTCCCGCCGGGCCACGCCCGTCACCCGATACACGACCGGTATGGACGGCCCGGGCGGGCGTCGCGGTCCATGACGGAGAGGCGGCGGATGTCAGTCCCCGTGCTCGTCACCTGCCGAGCGCGGCCTCCATGACGTTCTTGGCGATGGGTGCCGCGAGGCCGCCACCGGAGATGTTCTCGCGGACCGCGGAGCCGTCCTCGACGACCACGGCGACCGCGACGGACTTGCCGTTGGAGTCCTTGGCGTAGGAGATGAACCACGCGTACGGGTTCTTCTCGTTGTTCTCGCCGTGCTGGGCCGTACCGGTCTTGCCGCCCACGGTGAGACCGGGGATCTTGGCGGTGGTGCCGGTGCCCTCCTCGACGACCGTCTCCATCATCTCCTGGAGCTTCTGGGCGTTCTCCGGCGAGACCGCCTGGGAGAGCTCCTCGGGCTCGGTCTCGTCGATGACGTCGAGGTTGGCGGAGCGCAGCTGGTCGACCATGTACGGCTTCATCAGCTTGCCGTCGTTGGCGACCGCGGCGGCCACCATGGCCATCTGCAGCGGGGTGGCCCGGTTGGACGCCTGGCCGATGCCGGCCATGGCGTTCTGCGGCGGGACGTCCTTGGGGTACACGCTCTCGGAGACGCGGACCGGCGTGAACTGCTCCTCGTTGAAGCCGAACTTGTCCGAGTGCTCGATCATCTTCTGGTTGCCGAGCTCGTCGCTGATCTTGCCGAAGACCGTGTTGCAGGAGATCCGCATCGCCTCGCGCAGGCTCACGTTCTTGCAGACGCCGTGGTCGTTGGTGAGATCCGTCGTCGACTGCGGCAGCGGGAACGGGTCCGGGCTGTCGGTGGCGGCGTCGATGTCGTCGATCAGCCCCTCCTCCAGCGCGGCGGCCGCGGTGACGACCTTGAAGGTGGAGCCGGGCGGGTAGGTCTCGCGCAGCGCCCGGTTGAGCATGGGGTCGTCCGGGTTGTTCTTCTTCTGCAGCGAGTTCCACGCCTCGGAGTCCTTGTCCGAGGTGCCGGCGAACTTCGAGGGGTCGTAGGAGGGCGCGGAGACCAGCGCGAGGATCTTGCCGGTCGCCGGGTCCAGCGCGACGACCGCGCCCTTCTTGCCCTTGAGGCCCTCGTAGGCGGCCTTCTGGGCGGCGCCGCTCAGCGTGGTGACGACGTTGCCGCCCTGGCGCTCCTTGCCGGTGAGCATGTCCAGGGTGTTGCGGAAGAAGAGCCGGTCGTCGTTGCCGGTGAGGATGCCGTCCTGCAGGGACTCCAGCTGGTTGGAGCCGAAGGCCTGCGAGGAGTAGCCGGTGACCGGCGCCCACATCGGGCCGTTCTTCCAGGTCCGCTTGAACTGGAACTCGCCGTCGGTGGGCGTCGACCCGGTGACGGCCTTGCCGTCGACGATGATGTCGCCGCGCGGCACCGAGTAGCGCTCGATCCGCACCCGGCGGTTGTCCGGGTCGGTGCGCAGCGCGTCCGCCTGGGCGTACTGGAGCCAGTTGTCGCGGAGCAGCAGGGCCAGCATGAGCAGCCCGCAGAAGATCGCGATCCGGCGCAGGGGCTTGTTCACGGTCGGACCACCTGGGTCATCTCGGCGTCGGGGTTGGGGGCCGGGGCGGGAGCGGGCCGCCGTGCCGTGTCGCTGATCCTCAGCAGCACGCCGATCAGCGCCCAGTTGGCGATGACGGACGAACCACCGGAGGCCACGAACGGCAGGGTCATGCCGGTCAGCGGGATGAGGCCCATCACACCGCCGGCGACGACGAAGACCTGCAGCGCGAAGGCGCCGGACAGGCCCACCGCCAGCAGCTTGCCGAACGGGTCACGGGCGGCCAGGGCGGTGCGGATGCCGCGCTGCACGATGAGCACGTACAGCAGCAGGATCGCCATCACGCCGGTGAGCCCGATCTCCTCGGCGAAGGTCGCGAGGATGAAGTCGGAGTTGGCGGCGAAGCCGATCAGGTCGGAGTGGCCCTGGCCCCAGCCGCTGCCCAGGGTGCCGCCCGACCCGAAGGCCCACAGCGCCTCCTGGGACTGCTCGGTGTGCCCGACCACGCCCTGGCGGCTGAGCTCCCACTCGCGCATCGGGTCGAGCCAGGCCTGCACGCGCTGCTGGACGTGGGACTCGAAGCTGGCCACCGTCACCGCGCCGACCGCGGACATCAGCAGACCGAAGACGATCCAGCTGGTCCGCTCCGTCGCCACGTACAGCATGATCACGAACATGCCGAAGAAGAGCAGCGAGGTACCGAGGTCGGTCTCGAAGACCAGGATCAGGATGGAGACCGCCCAGACCACCAGGATGGGGCCGAGGTCGCGGCCGCGCGGCAGGTAGAGCCCCAGGAAGCGGCGGCTGGCCAGGGCCAGCGCGTCCCGCTTCACCATCAGGTAGCCGGCGAAGAAGACCGCGATGACGATCTTCGCGAACTCCGCGGGCTGGATGGTGAAGCCGGCGACGCTGATCCAGATCTTGGCGCCGTAGAGGTTCTTGCCGAGCCCCGGGACCAGCGGCAGCAGCAGGAGGACCAGGGCCCCCAGCATGGAGATGTAGGTGTAGCGCTGCAGCACGCGGTGGTCCTTGAGCAGGAACAGCACGATCGCGAACAGCACGATGCCGAGGCCGGAGTAGATCAGCTGGTTGGTCGCGGCCTCGACGAAACCCCTGCGCGCCTGCAGCCGCTCGGACTGGTCCAGCCGCCAGATGGCGACCAGGCCCAGCCCGTTCAGCAGGGTGGCCAGCGGCAGCAGCAGCGGGTCGGCGTAGGGCGCCAGCTTGCGCACCGCGAGGTGGCCGAGCCCGGCCATGGCGCCCAGGCTCAGCCCGTAGGTGGCCAGTCCCGCCGGGATCGAACCGTCCATCGCCAGGCCCACGTTGATGTAGGCGAAGACCGGGATGACGACGGCGAACACCAGCAGCGCCAGCTCGGTGTTGCGCCGGCTGGGCGCGCCGACGGCGCCGATGGTGGACGTCTGATGGGTACTACTGCTCATCGTGTTCCAGGGCCCCTCACGGCTTGCCTACTGATCGCCGCACAGCGAGACCAGCTTCTTCTCCTCCTCGGAGAGGCTGGGGCCGGGGCTGGGAGCGGACGACGTGTTCTCGGACGGGGACGGGCTGCCGGCCACCGCGTCCGGGTTGGTGGCCTCGGCGTTCTCCTCGGGCTTCTTCGGCGCGGGGTTCCGCTCCTCGGCCGCCTGCTGCTCCTCCTTCTTGCGGCAGGCGGTGGCCTGGGTCTTCAGCTCCTCGAGCTTCTCGACCGCCTCGTCCCGGCCGCCCTCGGCGATGGTCGCCTCGACCTTCTTCTGCTGGTAGGCCGGCAGGTACTTGAGTTCGATCTCGGGGTGGTCCTTCTCCACCTTCGAGAGCGAGACCGGTCCCAGGGTCTGGTTGATGCCCCGGTAGAGCGCGACGTGCTCGTCGTTGGTGCCGATGTAGAACTGCGTCTGCGTCCAGCGCCAGCCGCCGTAGAGGCCGCCGCCGATCACGCCGAGGGCCAGCACCGTGTAGAAGGATCTCTTCAGCCAGCGGCGTCCCTTGCGGGGCTTGGTGAGGTCCTCGTCGGTCCAGTCGCCGAAGTTCGCCTCGCCGGAGGGCAGGTAGCCGGTGTCCCCGCTGCCGGGCGGGCCGAACTGGCCGCCCTCGCCGCCCTGGGCGGGCACCTGGCGGCCCAGACCGGCCGCGCGGCCGGCGGGCGTCTGCATGGCGCCGTTGTCGTTGCTGACCTGGTTCTCGGCGACCGCGCCGACCACCACGGGGGTGTCCGACAGGCGAGCCCCGGCGAGCGTCTCGCCGGTGTCCAGGTCCAGGACGTCGGCCACGATCACGGTGATGTTGTCCGGGCCGCCGCCGCGCAGCGCGAGCTGGATCAGCTCCTGGACGGTCTCCTCGGGGCCCTGGTAGCTGGCGAGGGTGTCCTCCAGGGTCTGGTGGGACACCACGCCGCTCAGGCCGTCGGAGCAGATCAGGTACCGGTCGCCGGCCCGCACCTCGCGGATCGACAGGTCGGGCTCGACGTGGTCGCCGCTGCCCAGCGCGCGCATCAGCAGGGAGCGCTGCGGGTGGGTGGTGGCCTCCTCCTCGGTGATCCGGCCCTCGTCCACCAGGCGCTGCACCCAGGTGTGGTCCTGAGTGATCTGGGTGAGGACGCCGTCCCGCAGGAGGTAGGCGCGGGAGTCGCCGACGTGCACCAGGCCGAGGCGCTGGCCCGTCCACAGCAGGGCGGTGAGCGTGGTGCCCATGCCCTCGAGGCGGGGGTCCTCCTCGACCATGATCCGCAGCTGCTCGTTGGCGCGCTGCACGGCCGTGCCGAGGGAGGTGAGGATGTCGGAGCCGGGCACGTCGTCGTCCAGGGCGACGATGGTGGAGATCACCTCGGAGGAGGCCACCTCACCGGCGGCCTGGCCGCCCATGCCGTCGGCGATGGCGAGCAGGCGGGGACCGGCGTAGCCGGAGTCCTCGTTGCCCTCCCGGATCATGCCCTTGTGGGATCCGGCGGCGAAGCGCAGTGACAGACTCATGCGCACCTCGCCCGTCGGCTGTTGCCCCGTCGGCTGCTGCTGCCCCGTCGGCTGCTGCTGGGAAAGCCGCAGCCGGTCGTGTCGAGCCACCCTGCCCACCCTCCGGTCGGGAGCGCGCCGGCGTCCTGGGTGGGGACTGGTGCCGCGTGCTCGCTCCGCTCGCTCATTCTCGTACTACTTCCGCAGCTCGATGACGGTCTTGCCGATGCGGATCGGCGCGCCCAGCGGGATCGGCACGGGGGTCGTCAGCCGGTTC
The DNA here is from genome assembly GCF_040643475.1 of Streptomyces sp. NPDC047130. Taxonomy (NCBI): domain Bacteria; kingdom Bacillati; phylum Actinomycetota; class Actinomycetes; order Kitasatosporales; family Streptomycetaceae; genus Streptomyces; species Streptomyces sp. NPDC047130. Next base: position 19,757 of record NZ_JBEYUK010000020.1, read on the forward strand.
CGGTTCATGAACGTGCCGTTGGTGGATCCGAGGTCCTCGACGATCCACTGACCGTCGCGGTCCGGGTAGATCCTGGCATGACGGCTGGACGCGTAGTCGTCGTCCAGCACGATGGTGCTGTCGTGCGCGCGGCCGAGGGTGATGGTCTGCCCCTGCAGCGCGACGGTGGTACCGGTCAGGGTGCCCTCGGTCACCACCAGCTTGGTCGGGGTGTTGCGTCCGCGGCGGCCTCCCGCGGCGGCCTGGCGGCCCTGCGGAGCGGGCGCCGCGGCCTGGCGGCCGGGCCGCTCGGCGGGCCGTCCGACCTCCCTGCGGGCGCCACGCTGGGTGACCCGCACGCCGAACAGGTCACTGCGGATGACCTGCACGGCCACGATCACGAACAGCCACAGGACGGCCAGAAAACCCAGCCGCATGACCGTGAGGGTCAGCTCTGACATTGCCCCCGCTTCACCCTTCGGCTTGCCGGTAAATGATGGTGGTGCTGCCCACGACGATCCGCGAGCCGTCGCGGAGCGTAGCGCGGGTGGTGTGCTGCCCGTCCACCACGATGCCGTTGGTGGACCCCAGGTCCTGGATCATGGACGGGTTCCCGGTGTGGATCTCGCAGTGCCGGCGCGAGACGCCCGGGTCGTCGATGCGCACGTCCGCCTCGGTGGACCGGCCGAGGACCAGCGACGGGCGCGAGATCTGGTGGCGGTTGCCGTTGACCTCGATCCAGAAGCGGGTGCGCGCGCCGGCGCCGGGGACGGCCGCCGGACGGGCGGCCGCGGGCGGGTAGCCGTAGCCGCCGGGGGCGCCGGGAGCGCCCATGCCGGGCGGCGTGGAGGGCATCGGGGGCGGCGGCACGGCCGCTCCCGGCCGGCCTCCGGGGCCCGGGTAGCCGTAGCCGCCGGGGGCCGCGCCGCCCGCCGGGCCGGGGTGCGCCGGGTTCGGGTGGGCCGGGCCGCCGGGGCCCTGCTGGTCCGTGGTCCCGGCGAGGGTGCGGCTGCGGACGCGGTACAGGCCGGTGTCCAGGTCGTCGGCCTTGGACAGGTGGACCTTGATGGGGCCCATGAACGTGTACCGCTGGTGCTTGGCGTAGTCGCGCACCATGCCGGCCAGCTCGTCGCCCAGCTGGCCCGAGTACGGGCTGAGCCGCTCGTAGTCGGGTGTGCTGAGTTCCACGATGAAGTCGTTGGGGACGACGGTGCGGTCCCGGTTCCAGATCGTGGCGTTGTTGTCGCACTCGCGCTGCAGCGCTCCGGCGATCTCCACGGGCTGGACCTCGGCCTTGAACACCTTGGCGAAGGTGCCGTTGACCAGACCTTCGAGACGCTGCTCGAACTTCTTCAGGACTCCCATGGGGCACCTCCTCCGTCCCAGTCGCCGGCGTGCTCGCCGTACGGCCTGTCCTGCTTCCGGTACTGCTTCCGGTACTGCTTACTGATCGTATCCACGCGGCAGTGAATCGCCTGGTTCCCCCTGTCGCCCCAAGTCTGGCTCCGTGCGGCCCTCGCCCCCGGCCGTTCGGACCGACTGCGCTGACTGCGAAGGTTCCCTGCGAAGTCCGCCTTCGAACTTGCTCGGCGGGTCTTGCCGTGTCCTGCTCTTCAACCGCTACTGCCGGGTACCGCCCCTGGATCGTACGGGCGCTCCCCGACCAGTGTCCCGCACCTGTGGACGGAGCGGTCTCCTCTGCGGGGAGGAGGGGCTGACCGGTACAAGGTTGATACGTAAACCAGTCTGTACGCCTGGAGGGTGAGGGGCGCGGTGGCGAGGTGGCGAGGGCGGGGTGGGAGGGGTTGGGACGGGGGCGGTGGTGCGGCGGTGTGTGCGGTGGTGAGGCGTCCGTGTGTCAGGGGCGGGCTGTCGGCGGGGTTTGGATCATGGACGGAAAGCGATGTGAATCCACCCCACGGGGCGTGCTAATGTTCTGCATGTCGGAAGGCGGCGGCACCGAAAAGGAGCCGGAGCCGGAAGGCAACACCCAATGCGCGGGTGGCGGAATAGGCAGACGCGCTGGATTCAGGTTCCAGTGCCCGCAAGGGCGTGGGGGTTCAACTCCCCCCTCGCGCACCACGACGAAACGGTCGTCATCGGAAACGATGGCGGCCGTTTCGCGTTGCCCGGACCCGACCCTGTTGTGGGGAATGCCACGGCGGTAGCGTCGCGCCATTCGCTTGTTCGGCGGCGCGTGGGGAGGCGGTCCGGTGACCGGAACCGGGACGGAGACGGGGACGGGGACGGGGACGGGGACGGGGACGGGGACGGAGGCGCGTACGGCGGTGCCGGCCGCGCGGGGGCAGGGCGGTGGCGCCGTGGGCGGTGGTCTCCCGCGGGTGCCGGTGGTGCGCGGGTTCGCGCCCCGGTCGGCGCCCGGTGGCGAGGGCGGGGCGAAGGCGCGGGGCAAGGCACTGCGCCGCTCCACGCCCCGGGCCGAGCACGCGCGCCTGGACCTCGACCCCGGACGGCCCGACGCGGTCGCGGCGGTCGAGGAGTCCGGCCGTGGCCGCATACCCGAGCTGACCCCGCTGCGGGTGGGACGCATGGCCGCCGGCCCGTTCGCCTTCCTGCGCGGCACGGCCGGACTGATGGCGTACGACCTCGCCCGCACCCCTGTGACCGGTGTCACCGCGCAGATCTGCGGCGACGCCCACGCCGCGAACTTCGGCCTGTACGGCGACGCCCGCGGCGGCCTGGTGATGGACCTCAACGACTTCGACGAGACGGTGCGCGGCCCCTGGGAGTGGGACCTGAAGCGGCTCGCCACCTCTCTGGTGCTGGCCGGCCGTGAGGCGGGCCTGAGCGAGGAGGGCTGCCGGGAGGCCGCCGGAGACGTGGCCGGGTCCTACCGGCGCACCCTGCGGCTGCTGGCCAGGATGCCCGCCGCGGAGGCCTGGAACGCCATCGCCGACGAGCGGCTGGTGTCCCACGCCGACGCCCGTGACCTGCTGGGCACGCTGGAGGCGGTGTCCGAGAAGGCGAGGTCCAACACCAGCGGCCGGTTCGCCGCCAAGTCCACCGAGGAGGCCCCGGACGGCGGACGGCGGTTCGTGGAGGCGCTTCCGGTGCTGCGGCGCGTGCCGGACGCCGAGGCGGCGGCGGTGGCGCTGGCGCTGGAGGGCTACGCGGAGACCCTGTCCGAGGACCGGCTGCCGCTGCTCGCCCGGTACGCGGTGCACGACGTGGCGTTCCGCGTGGTGGGCACCGGGAGCGTCGGCACGCGCTCCTACGTGGTGCTGCTGCTGGACCACCGCGGCGAGCCGCTGGTCCTGCAGGTGAAGGAGGCCCGCCCCTCGGCGCTGGTGCCGCACCTGGCGACCGCCGGAATCGGCACGCCGCCGGTGGAGCACGAGGGCCGCCGGGTGGTGCTGGGGCAGCGGCACATGCAGGTGGTCAGCGACGTCCTGCTCGGCTGGACCACGGTGGACGGCCGGCACTACCAGGTGCGCCAGTTCCGCAACCGCAAGGGCAGCGTGGACCCCGCCGCGCTCGCCGCCGACCAGGTCGACGACTACGCGCGGATGACCGGGGCCCTGCTGGCCCGGGCCCACAGCCACAGCGCCGACCCTCGGCTGCTGGCCGGCTACTGCGGCAAGAACACGGAGCTGGACGAGGCGGTGGCCTCGTTCGCGGTGGCCTACGCCGACCGGATGGAGGCCGACCACGCGGATCTGGTGGCCGCGGTCAGGTCGGGGCGGATCGCGGCGGAGACGGGGGCGTAGTCAGGGGGGCGTAGTCAGGGCCTTTGCAGGGCTTTGACAGGGCCTTCGCCAGGGTCTCGGAGGGGGCCCTCCGGCTCGGTCCTGGCCGGACGGACGGGGGTGCGTGCATGGAGGTCCGTGCGGGATCGGGATGTGCGGTCCGGGGCCTCGACGGCGCTGGGGCGGCGGGGGTCCGGACCTGGACGGAACGGCGGGGTCGGTACGGCGCGGGCGGCTCCCGGCGGGGGCAATGCGGCGCGGGCGGCCGGCAGGGGCGGTTTCGGCGCGGGCGGCCTGGTGGGGGTGGTGCGGCGGGGGGCGGCCGACGGGGTCGAGACGGCTTGGGCGGCCCGCAGTCCGCAGCACCGGCGGGTGTGGCCCGGCGGAGTTGGTGCGGCGCGCAGGTGGCCCGGCGGGGGTGGCGCGGCGGGGGTGGCGGTCCTTGATCGGCTTGTGGGGCGCGGCACTTGGCGTGTGGCCTACGCTGGTCGGATGACCACCCCGGAAGCTGATCGGACTCCCGAGCACTCGGAGGGAGCCGCCGGAGCGGCTCCCCGTCCCGAGGAGCGTCTGGAGCGCGCCGTCACGGCCGCGGAGAAGGCGCTGATCGACTACGAGATCGCCGTGGAGACCTTCCGCGTCGAGATCGAGAACTTCTCCCGCCTGCACGAGCAGCGGCTCGGCCCGCTGTACGCGCGCCTGGAGGAGCTGGACGCCTTGATCGCCGAGGCCCGCGCGGCCCGCACCGGCGACCCGGAGGACCTGCGCCTGGCCCAGGAGGCCCGTGCCCGCCTGGCGCCCATACCCGGCGTGGAGGACCTGCTGCACGGCTGGATGGACGGCCAGGGGCTGTTCCCCGAGTCGGTGGCCATGCTCACCGACCGGAGCGTGCAGCCTCCGCCGCGGGTCCGGCCGGGGGAGGAGGCGCGCCGCCTCTACCGTGAGCTGGTCCGCAAGGCGCACCCGGACCTGGCGCAGGACGAGGGCGAGCGCGCGCGGCGTGACGAGTTCATCTCCCGGGTGAACGCCGCCTACGCGCGCGGCGACGAGGGGGCGCTGCTCGCCCTGCAGGAGGAATGGGCGGCGGGGCCGGTGCAGAAGCGCCGTGCCACTCCCGCGGACGAGCTGTACGCCCGCCTCGAGTGGCTCGCGGCCCGCAAGGACCTGCTGTCCGAGCTGGCGGGGAAGCTGGAGGAGAGCGCCATCGCCTCCATGCTGCGGCTGGCGCCGGACGACCCGGACGCGCTGCTGGACGACATCGCCCAGCGGCTCACCGGTGAGATCGCCGAGCGCGAGGCGGAGCTGGTGGCGCTGGGGCAGGCGTAGCCCGGACCCCGGGGGAGGTCGGGTAGCGTCGGGCGTATGAACTTCGGAGCTGGTGTGCCCACGGTGCAGGTCACGGACCTGAAGGACGGCGACTTCCTGCTGGACGTCCGCGAGGACGACGAGTGGCGGGCCGGTCACGCCGCCGGGGCGCTGCACATCCCCATGAGCGAGTTCGTGGCCCGCTACGGCGAGCTCACCGAGGCCGCGCCGCAGGACGGCCGGGTGAACGTCATCTGCCGGTCCGGCGCGCGTTCCGCCCAGGTCACCATGTACCTGACGCAGCAGGGCATCGACGCCGCGAACGTGGGCGGCGGCATGGGCGCGTGGGCCGCCTCGGGCCGGCCGGTCGTCGACGACGAGGGCAAGCCGGGCCAGGTCGTCTGACCCGGCCCGCGGCCCCCGGCCCCGACCTCCCGACCACCTGCCGACTGACTGACCGACCTGCCGACCTGCCGCCCGCCCGGCTGACCGGCCGGGCAGCCGGGCGGGCGGGCCGGCCCGCTCAGGATCGGTTCGTCGGGCGCGGTGGGCCGGATGTGTCCGTCCGGTCCCCGGCCGCGGCGTGGCCCGGCACCGCCTCCGCCCGCCGATGCGGGAGGCGGGCGGCCGGCCGTCCCTATCGGTTATCGGTCGAAGTCGAGCTCGACGCGCTCCGTCACCGGGTGCGACTGGCAGGCCAGGACGTATCCCGCATCCGTCTCCTCCGGCTCGAGGGCGTAGTTGCGGTCCATCCGCACCTCGCCGGAGACCAGGAAGGCCCGGCAGGTGCCGCAGACGCCGCCCTTGCAGGCGTACGGGGCGTCCGGGCGGTTGCGCAGCACCGCCTCGAGCAGCGACTCCCGCTCGGCCACGGCCCAGGTGCCGCTGCGGCCGTCCAGGCGGGCGGTGACCGAGGCCCGGGCGGGTCCCGCCGCCGCGCTGCCGATCGCGGCGGGCTTCGCCGCCTCGCCCGCCGCCGCTCCCCCGGTGTTTCCCGTGCCGGCGTTCTCCGGGCCGGCGTTCTCCGTCCCCGCGTCGTCCACGTGGAAGATCTCCTCGTGGACCCGGGCCCTCGGCACGCCGAGGCCGCGCAGCGCGCTCTCCGCCTCCCGGACCAGGCCGAACGGTCCGCACAGGTACCAGCCCGCCACGTCGTCGACCGGCAGCAGCGCCGGCAGCAGGGACGTCAGCCGTCCCCGGTCGAGACGGCCCGAGGGGAGGCCCGCCTCCTGCTCCTCCCGGGAGAGCGCCGTGACCAGCTGGAAGCGGTCCGGGTAGCGGTCCTTGAGGTCGGCGACCTCCTCGAGGAACATCGTCGACGCCGCCGTCCGGTCGCCGCGCACCAGGCAGAACCGGGCGTCGGGCTCCCGCTCCAGCAGGGTGGCGGCGATGGAGAGCACGGGGGTGATCCCGCTGCCGCCCACCACGGCCGCGTACCGGCCGGGCGCCGGCTCCAGCATGAAGCGGCCGGTGGGGGTGCCGACCTCCAGGGTGTCCCCGAGGTTGATCTCCTTGAACGCGTGGGTGGAGAAGACGCCGTCGGCGACCAGGCGGATGCCGATGCGCACCTCGCGGGGCCCGTCGGAGCCGGGGGCCGGGGCGGGGGAGCAGATCGAGTAGGTGCGGCGTATCTCGCGGCCGTCGGCGAGGTGACGCACCGGGACGTGCTGGCCGGGCGTGAAGCGGTAGAGCTCGCGGAGCTCCGCGGGGACCGCCAGGGTGAGCGCGACGGAGTCGTCGGTGAGCCGGTCGGCCCCGGTCACCCGCAGGGCGTGGAAGCGGGACGGACGCGCCATCACAACTCCTTGAAGTGGTCGAACGGTTCCCGGCAGGCCAGGCAGCGGCGGAGCGCCTTGCAGGCCGTGGACGAGAAGCGGCTGAGCAGTTCCGTGTCCGCGGAGCCGCAGAGCGGGCAGCGCACGGGGTCGTCCCCGGACCGCTCGCCGCCGGCCGCCCGCGTGGGGCCGAGGGAGACGGGCACCGGCCCGGCGCCGCGGCCGCCGGTGGAACGCGGCGGCGCGATGCCGGCGGCGTGCAGCTTGCGGCGGCCCTCGGCGGTGATGTCGTCCGTGGACCAGGCCGGGCCGAGCACCGTGCGGACCGAGACCTCGGGCACGCCGTGCTCGCGCAGCACGCGCTCTATGTCCGTGGCCATGGTCTGCACGGCGGGGCAGCCCGTGTAGGTGGGCGTCAGGTCGACCTCCACCGCACGGGGGCGGCCGTCCTCGGCGGCCAGCGTCCGCAGGGCACGGACCACGCCCAGCTCGGCCAGGGTGAGCATGGGCAGCTCCGGGTCCGGGACCGACCCCGCGAGCTCCAGCAGTTCCTCCTCGGCGGCGGTGAGCGGTGACGGGTCGGTCACCATGTCGCCCCCGGATGGCTGCGGTGCAGGTGCTGCATCTCGGCGAGCATCCGGCCGAAGGGCTCGGTGTGCACCCCCTGCCGGCCGAGGCCCGCCGACCAGACCGGGGACCGGGGGCCCTCCGGAAGGGTCAGCGTGGCCTGGTGGAGCACGGCGCCGACGGAGGTGAGCCACTCGGACTCCAGGCGGTCCAGGTCGACCTCCAGGCCCTCCACGGGCTGGAACAGCTCGCCGGTGTACCGCCAGAGGCCGTCGCAGGCGTCGGCCATCCGCCGGTGGCTCTCCTCGGTGCCGTCGCCCAGGCGCAGCGTCCACTGCTCGGCGTGGTCACGGTGGTAGGCCGATTCCTTGACCGCCTTGGCCGCGAGCTCCGCGAAGGGGCCGCCGCCCTCGGCCAGCCGGCTGTGGAGCAGGTGCTGGTAGGTGGAGAAGTAGAGCTGGCGGGCGATGGTACGGGCGAAGTCGCCGTTGGGCTGCTCGGCGAGCTGGGTGTTGCGGAAGGCGCGCTCGTCCCGGAGGAAGGCGAGCTCGTCCTCGTCGCCCACCATCGACAGCAGCAACCGGGCCTGGCCCAACAGGTCGAGGGCGATGTTGGCGAGGGCGACCTCCTCCTCCAGGACGGGGGCGTGCCCCCCCCACTCGCCGAGGCGGTGGGAGAGCACCAGGGCGTCGTCGGCCAGGGCCAGGGCCGCCGTCAGGGGGACCGTGGGAGCGGTTGTCACAGGTGCCGCACCCCTTCCGGGATCTCGTAGAAGGTGGGGTGCCGGTAGGGCTTGTCGGCGGAGGGCTCGAAGAAGGGGTCCTTCTCGTCGGGCGAGGAGGCCGTGATCGCCGAGGAGGGCACGACCCAGATGGAGACGCCCTCGTTGCGCCGGGTGTAGAGGTCCCGGGCGTTGCGCAGGGCGAGCTCGGCGTCCGGGGCGTGCAGGCTGCCGGCGTGGGTGTGCGACAGTCCTCGGCGGGAGCGGACGAAGACCTCCCACAGCGGCCACTCGCTGGTGCTCATCGGTCGGTCTCCTTCTCCGTGCCCGGGCTCGAGGCCTGCGGGGCGGGCTGCGGGGTGGGCCGGACGGCGTGCTTGCGGGCGTGGGCGGCTGCGGCCTCGCGGACCCAGGCGCCTTCCTCGTGGGCCCGGCGGCGCTGACCGATGCGCTGGTCGTTGCACGGGCCGTTGCCCTTGAGGACCTGCTGGAACTCGGACCAGTCGATGGCGCCGAAGTCGTGCTGGCCGCGCTCCTCGTTCCACCGCAGGTCCGGGTCGGGCAGCGTCAGGCCCAGGGACTCGGCCTGGGGGACGCAGATGTCCACGAAGCGCTGGCGCAGCTCGTCGTTGGAGAACCGCTTGATCCGCCAGTCCATGGACTGCGCCGAGTGCGCCGACTCCGCGTCGGGCGGGCCGAACATCATCAGCGACGGCCACCACCAGCGGTTCACCGCGTCCTGGGCCATCTCGTGCTGCTCGGGGGTGCCCCGGCTCAGGGCGAGCAGCAGCTCGTAGCCCTGGCGCTGGTGGAAGGACTCCTCCTTGCAGATGCGGACCATCGCCCGCGCGTAGGGGCCGTAGGAGCAGCGGCACAGCGGGACCTGGTTGGTGATCGCGGCGCCGTCCACCAGCCAGCCGATGGCGCCGACGTCGGCCCAGGTCAGCGTCGGGTAGTTGAAGATCGAGGAGTACTTCTGGCGGCCGCTGTGGAGCTTGTCCAGCAGTTCCTCACGGCTGACGCCGAGCGTCTCGGCCGCGCTGTAGAGGTACAGGCCGTGGCCCGCCTCGTCCTGCACCTTCGCCATCAGGATCGCCTTGCGGCGCAGCGAGGGCGCGCGGGTGATCCAGTTGGCCTCCGGCTGCATGCCGATGATCTCGGAGTGCGCGTGCTGGGCGATCTGGCGGACCAGCGTCGCCCGGTAGGCGTCGGGCATCCAGTCGCGGGGCTCGATGCGCTCCTCCGCCGCGACCGCCGCCTCGAACGCGGCCTCCAGTTCTTCGGGCGGTGCGGGACCGTCGGCCACCCGAACGGCTGCTGTCGCCATGGATCCCCCTCGGATACGTTCCGGGACGTCTGCGGATGTACCGCCCGACCGGCCTCCCGACCGATCGTTCGGTTAGTTCGATTCAATGGTGGGTCGGTACGCCGTAAGGTGTCAACCGCTGTGGAAAACCCCGGCATCCTGTTGTCCACAGGGGTGTCCTGGGGTCGCTGGGACTCAGTACGGTGCGTGCGAACGACCGGTACGGGGGAGACGGGGCGCGGATGGAAGCACACGAGGGCGGTTCTCCTCCCGAGGAGACGCATCCCCCGGCCGGAGTGGCGTCGCTGCGCCTGCCCTACCGGATCGCCGCGGCGGTGGCGCTGGCGGCGGTCGCGGGCCTCGCCTGCGTGCACCTCGGCATGGTGTTCCTCCACGTGGCGCCGTCGAACACGCTCAGCAAGCGGCACGCGGAGGCGGTGGACGACTGGATCTACCCCGAGTTCGAACAGAACTGGAAGCTCTTCGCCCCCAACCCGCTCCAGCAGAACATCGCCGTGCAGGTCCGCGCGGAGGTGAGGGCCGAGGGCGGCGAGGCCCGACAGGTCGGCTGGACCGACCTCTCCGCGGAGGACGGCCGGGCCATCGACGGCAACCCGGCGCCCAGCCACACCCAGCAGAACGAACTGCGCCGCGCCTGGGACTTCTACGTCTCCTCGCACGACGACGAGAACCGCGCGGTCGGCTCGCGGGGCCGGCTCGCCGAGGAGTACCTGCGACGCATCGTGGTGATGCGCCTGACCCGGACCCACGGGGCGGAGGTCGAGCGGATACAGATACGCTCCCGGACGCTGCAGGTGCCGCCGCCGTCCTGGAGCGGGGAGACCGCCGAGACGGAGCCGCGGTACCGGGTGCTGCCCTGGTGGAACGTGATCACGGACGACGCTCCGGGAGGCACCCGGTGAACCGTCCGGCCCTCGCCTTCGGAAAGCTGGTCTCCCGGGTCACCGACACCGCGCTCGGCCCGTACCAGAGCGCGGTCATACGGATAGGCTTCGCCGCCACCTGGCTGCTGTTCCTGCTGCGGGAGTTCCCGCACCGGCACGAGCTGTACGGGCCGGACGGCCCGTGGAGCTGGGAGCTCGGGGAGCGGCTGGTCGCGGACAACGGCGCGTTCACCGTGCTGCTGTGGACCCGCTCGGAGCTCTGGTTCGAAGCCGTGTACCTCTTCGCGATCCTGGCGAGCCTGCTGCTGGCGCTGGGCTGGCGGACCCGGACCATGTCGGTCCTCTTCATGGTGGGCGTGCTCTCGCTGCAGAACCGCAGTGTCTTCATGGGCGACGGCGGGGACAACGTCCTCCACCTGATGGCCGTCTACCTGGTCTTCACCCGGTGCGGGCAGGTCTGGTCCCTGGACGCACGCCGGGCGCGGCGCGACAGGAGCGGGGCGCCGGACGCGGCCCCGGACATGGCCGAGGACGCGGACCCGGACCGTGCCGACCGGGTGGAAGGCGCGGGGCGGCCGCGCACCGACCGGGTCGGGCCCCTGCTGTGGACGCTGTCCGGTCTGGTGCTGGTGCCGGCGACGGTGCTGGGCGCCTTCGACGGTGATCCTTTCGTCCCGCGCGTGCTGTGGGTGATGTGGATCGCGCTCGCCGTGCGGTGGGTCGTCGAGCGGCGGGCTCCGCGGTCCCAGGCGCGGATCCTCTCCGACGTGGTGGGCAACGTCGTCCACAACACGGCCCTGCTGGTGATCATGGCGGAGGCGTGCCTGATCTACGCCACGGCCGGCTGGTACAAGATCCAGGGGTCGCGCTGGCAGGACGGCACCGCCCTGCACTATCCGCTCCACCTCGACTACTTCTCGCCCTGGCCGGCGCTGGCCGAACTGCTCGCCTCCAACGGCACGATGGTGATGCTGATCACCTATGGCACGGTGGCGGTACAGGTCGCGTTCCCGTTCACCCTGTTCAACCGCCGGGTCAAGAACGTCCTGCTCGCGCTGATGATCACGGAGCACCTGGCGATCGCGGTGGTCCTGGGGCTGCCGTTCTTCTCGCTGGCGATGATCGTGGCCGACTCCGTGTTCCTGCCCACGACGTTCCTGCGGCGGATCGGCCGGGCCGCGGGTCGCACGACCGACCGCCTGCGGCCGAGGGGCAAGGAGAAGGCGGGGGTCCAGGGTCCCTGGTCCGGTCCGGAGGCCGCCACCGCCGCACCGGGCGCGACCGTGCCTGTGCCCGCGCAGGGCGGTGGTCCGGAGGGCCTTGGGGAGGGCAGCGGGGCGGGCGACGTCACCGAGCCGCCGAGGGACACCACCGCGCGGAAGTGACGGGAGCACCGCGGTACTGCGGTGCTGCCCCGCCTACACCTACACCTACCGCCTAACGCCCCCCGCCCACCGCACACCGGTACCGCTCCCTTTCGTCGACCCCCGCTCGCCGCCTGCTGACCGTGGTCCCCCGGCTCCTCCCGGCCCACCGCCCTTCGCGGGACGGAGGCCGGGGCGGTGCGCCTAGGCTTGCGGGTCGTGACCGCCCTCCCCGACATCCCGCGCGCCTGGCACCGCGCCGCCGAGGACCTGGTGCTCCTCGACGGCTTCCACGCGCTCAAGCACGCCCTCCGCTTCGGGGCCGCCGTGCCGATGGCCGTCGCGACCGACCGGGCCGCGGCGCTGGCTCTCGCCGACGACCTTGCCCCGGACGTCAGGGACGCACTCGAGGCGCTGCTGACCCAGGTGGACGACACGGTCTACCGGCACCTGGTGCCCCGGCCCCACCCGACGGGCGTGGCGGCGCTCGCCGAGCGACCGGACCGTGATGCGGGCCTGCGCACCCTGGGCACGCTCCCCCGCAACGCGCCCGTCGTGGTGCTGGACCAGCCTCGGAACCTCGGCAACGCGGGCGCCGTGGTCCGGCTCGCGGCCGGTTTCGGGGCGACCGGCGTCGTCACCACCGGACCCCTCGACCCGTGGCATCCCACCGTGGTGCGCGGCGGCGCGGGGCTGCACTTCGCCACTGTGGTGGAACGGCTGGACGTCGAGGAACTGCCGGCCGGGCCGCTGTTCGCGCTGGACGCCGAGGGGGACGACCTCCGCGACGTCAGGCTGCCGGACGACGCGGTGCTGGCCTTCGGGTCCGAGCGCAGCGGGCTCACGCCGGAGCTACGGGCCCGGGCCGACCGGCTGCTGGCGCTGCCCATGCGGCCCCAGGTGTCCAGCTACAACCTGGCCACCAGCGTGGCGATGACGCTCTACCACTGGAGCGCGCAGTCCCCCGCGGGACCGCCCGGCCCCTGACCGGGACCGCCGCCCGCGGGGCACCGGTGGGAGCCCCGCGGGCGGGCGTGATGCCTAGGCCTCGCGGCGGACCTCCACCGTGCGGAAGCGGTTGGCCACGAACGCGGCGTCGCACAGGGCCGCGTTGGCCGCCGGGTTGCCGCCCGAGCCGTGGAAGTCGGAGAACGCGGCCGTCTGGTTGACGAAGACGCCGCCCGTGAGGTTCAGGGAGAGCTGGGCGCACTCCTCCAGGCAGACCTCCTCGACGGCCCGCTCCACCTCGGCGGAGGTGGTGTAGGCGGCGACCGTCATCGCGCCCTTCTCGCGGACCGTGCGGCGCAGCAGCTCCACGGCGTCGTCCACGGAGTCCACGGCCACGGCGAAGGAGACGGGGCCGAAGCACTCCTCCAGGTAGGCAGGGTCCTCGTCGGACTTGGCGGCGTCGAGGCGGACCATCACCGGCGTGCGCACGACCGCGTCGGGGAACTCCGGGTGGGGCACCTCGCGCGAGGGGAGCACGACCTCGCCCAGGTCGGCGGCGGCCTCCAGACGCGCCTTCACGTCCGGATTGACGATGGCGCCGAGCAGCCCGGCCGCCCGGGCGTCGTCGCCCAGCAACTTGGAGACGGCGGCGGCCAGGTCGGCCGTCACCTCCTCGAAGGAGCGGTGGCCCTGGTCGGTCCCGATGCCGTCCCGCGGAATCAGCAGGTTCTGCGGGGTGGTGCACATCTGGCCGCTGTAGAGGGAGAGGGAGAAGGCGAGGTTGGAGAGCATCCCGCGGTAGTCGGCGGCCGACTCGATCAGCACCGTGTTGACGCCGGCCTTCTCCGTGTAGACCTGCGCCTGGCGTGCCGTGGTCTCCAGCCAGTCGCCGAAGGCGGTGGAGCCCGTGTAGTCGATGAGGCGGATCTCCGGGCGGACCGCCAGCGTCTTGGCCAGTCCTTCACCGGGCCGCTCGGCCGCGAGCGCGACCAGGTTCGGCTCGAAGCCGGCCTCGGCGAGCACCTCGCGCGCGATGCGCACCGTCAGCGCCAGTGGGAGCACGGCCCGCGGGTGCGGCTTCACCAGGACCGGGTTGCCGGTGGCCAGCGAGGCGAAGAAGCCGGGGAAGCCGTTCCAGGTGGGGAAGGTGTTGCAGCCGATCATCAGCGCGACACCGCGCGGCACGGCCGTGAACTCCTTGGTCAGGTGGAGCGGGTCGCGCTTGCCCTGCGGCTTGCTCCAGTCCGCGGAGCCGGGCACCCGGGTCTGCTCCTGGTAGGCGTAGGCGACCGCCTCGAGGCCGCGGTCCTGCGCGTGCGGGCCGCCGGCCTGCAGGGCCATCACGAAGGCCTGGCCGCTGGTGTGCATCACGGCGTGCGCGAATTCGTGGGTGCGGGCGTTGATCCGCCGGACGATCTCCAGGCAGACCAGGGCGCGCAGCCGCGGACCGGCCTCGCGCCAGCCGCGCATCCCCGCCCGCATGGCCGGCAGCAGCACGTCCACGTCCGGGTGCGGGTAGGTCACGCCCAGCTCGGGGCCGTAGGGGGAGGTCTCGCCGCCCACCCAGTCGTCGGTGCCGGGCTGGTCGAGCTCGAAGCGGCGGCCCAGCAGCGCCTGGAAGGCGGCCTGGCCCTCCTCGGCGGACAGGGTGCCGTTCTCGCCGTACGCCTTGGGGTGTTCGGGATGGGGCGACCAGTACGCGCGGGTCCGGATCGCCTTCAGGGCCTGGTCGAGCGTGGCCTGGTGGCGGTCCGTCAGCTCGGCGGCGGTCAGGCCGCCGTCGGTGGACGGGGACGCGGCGGGGACGTGCGCGGTCGGTGCGGTGGCCATGGGTGGACCCACCTCCTCCTCGGACCGGCTCCTCTTCGAACCGGCGCGCTGGGCAGGAACAGAAGGACAGGGCTAGAGTAACCGAACGATCGGTCGGGACAAGGGGGTCCGCCGCGGCTGTGGAAAACCCCGTGCGGGAGGATCGCGCTCATGACAGCACTCGACCTGAACAGCCCCGTGGCAGTAGTCGGTACCGGCACCATGGGCCAGGGCATCGCCCAGGTCGCACTGGTCGCCGGACACCCCGTCCGGCTCTTCGACGCCGCCCCCGGCCGGGCCGCCGAGGCCGCGGCCGCGATCGTGTCCCGTCTGGACAGGCTCGTCGAGAAGGGCCGTCTCCCCGCAGCCGACCGGGACGCCGCCCGGGACCGGCTGACCGCGGCCGACACCCTGTCCGACCTGGCCGGATGCGGTCTGGTGGTCGAGGCGATCGTGGAGCGCCTCGACGTCAAGCAGCAGCTCTTCCGGGACCTCGAGGAGGTGGTCGGCGAGGAGTGCCTGCTGGCCACCAACACCTCGTCCCTGTCCGTCACGGCCATCGGCGGCGCGCTGCGCCTGCCCGGCCGCTTCGTCGGGCTGCACTTCTTCAACCCGGCCCCGCTGATGCCGCTGGTCGAGATCGTGTCGGGCTTCGCGACCGACGCCGAGGCCGCCGGACGGGCCCTGGAGACCGCCCGGGCCTGGGGCAAGAGCCCGGTCTCCTGCGCCGACCAGCCCGGCTTCGTCGTCAACCGGATCGCCCGGCCGTTCTACGCCGAGGCCTTCGAACTGTACGAGACGGGCGCCGCCGACCCGGCGACCATCGACGCGGTGCTGCGCGAGAGCGGCGGCTTCCGGATGGGCGCCTTCGAGCTCACCGACCTGATCGGCCAGGACGTCAACGAGGCCGTCACCCGTTCGGTCTGGAAGTCCTTCTTCCAGGACGTCCGCTTCCGCCCCTCGCTCGCCCAGCGCCGCCTGGTCGAGTCCGGCCGTCTGGGACGCAAGTCCGGGCACGGCTGGTACCCCTACGCCGACGGGGTCGAGCGGCCCGAGCCGCGCACGGCCGGTCCCGAGGAGGCGCCCGGTCATGTCACCCTTCTGGGTGAGCTCGGCCCGGCCGCCGGGCTCGTCGAGCTGATCCGCGAGGCCGGCATCGAGGTCCGCACCGAGGACGACAGCTTCGCCGAGGAGGAGAAGGGCCGCCTGGTGCTCCCCGGCGGCGGCACCCTGGTCCTCGCCGACGGCGAGACGGTCGGCGAGTACGGCCCCGACCTGGTCTCCTTCGACCTTGCCCTGGACTACCGGACGGCCACCCGGATCGCCCTGGCCGCGGCCCCGGTCACCGCGCCGGACACCCTCGCCGAGGCGGTCGGACTCTTCCAGGCGCTGGGCAAGAAGGTCAGCGTGATCGGCGACGTGCCCGGCATGATCGTGGCCCGCACGGTCGCCCGCATCATCGACCTCGCCTTCGACGCGGTGGCCCGTGGCGTGGCCGCCGAGGAGGACGTCGACACCGCCATGCGGCTGGGCGTCAACTACCCGCTCGGCCCCTTCGAGTGGAGCCGCCGGCTCGGCCACGACTGGGCCTACGGGGTCCTGGACGCCGTGCACGAGCGGGAACCGTCCGGTCGCTGCGCCCCGTCCCTCGCGTCGCTGCGGCACGCGTTCGCCGCGGCGAAGTGACGGAGGCCTGCCATGACCACGCCCAAGCGCGACACCTACACGCCGGACTCGCTGCTCCAGGTGGCCGTCCAGGTGTTCAACGACCGCGGCTACGACGGCACGTCCATGGAGCACCTGGCCAAGGCGGCCGGGATCTCCAAGTCGTCGATCTACCACCACGTCTCCGGCAAGGAGGAACTGCTCCGGAGGGCGGTGAGCCGGGCGCTGGAGGGGCTCTTCGGCATCCTCGGTGAGCCGCGGGCCCAGGAGGGGCGGGCCGCCGACCGCCTGGAGTACGTGGTCCGGCGGATGGTCGAGGTGCTGATCGCCGAGCTTCCCTACGTGACGCTGCTGCTGCGGGTGCGCGGCAACACCGGGACCGAGCGGTGGGCGCTCGAGCGGCGCCGCGAGTTCGACCACCGGGTGGCGGAGCTGCTGAAGAACGCCGCTGCGGAGGGCGACGTCCGGGGCGACATCGAGGTGCGGCTGGCCACCCGGCTGGTCTTCGGCATGATCAACTCGATCGTCGAGTGGTACCGCCCCGACGGGCGCACCGGCGCCCGCCGGGAGATCGCCGACGCGGTGGTGCAGCTCGTCCTCACCGGCCTGCGCGGCTGACCGGGCGGCTCTCAGGCCCCCGGCGACGTGCCCGCGGGGTGCGCCGTGGCCTTTGCGCCCGGCGTGCCCGGCGTGCCCGGCGTGCCCGGCGTGCCCGACGCGCCCGTCGGGTGTTCCGCATCCGTGGTGCCTGCTGTGTTCTCGAGGTCCTCGACCTCGAAGACCAGCAGGGTCCGCGTGGAGAGCACCTCGGGCATGGAGTGCAGCCGGGTGAGGACCAGTTCCCGCAGCGTCCGGTTGTCGGGGGCGTGCACCAGCATCAGCACGTCGAAGTCGCCGCCCACCAGGGCCAGGTGCGACGCCCCCGGCAGGGAGCGCAGCCGCTCCCGCACGGTGCGCCAGGAGTTCTGCACGATCTTCAGCGTGATGTAGGCGGAGGTGCCCTGACCGGCCCGTTCGTGGTCGATCCGGGCGCCGAAGCCGCGGATCACCCCGTCCTCGATCAGCCGGTTGATCCGGGCGTAGGCATTGGCGCGGGAGACGTGCACCCGCTCGGCGACCGACCGTACGGACGCACGCCCGTCCTTCTGGAGCATCCGCAGAATGTCCTGATCGATGGCGTCCAGGGCCCTTCTGGGCGGCAGGGGGCGCGGTGGTCCTGCGGGTGCCGGCACGACTGCCTCCTGCGGGCCGTCGGCCATTTGTTCAGGTCGCATGGTCTCCCGACTCCCTCCCCTGGACACCGTGCCTCCATCTCAGGCTGTGGAGAACCGTTTGTCCACAGGCTGAAGCCGCCTGTAGCCAAATTGCGCCGACGACCGAACAATCGGTAGGTGAGGTGCGTCACATCCGGCGGGCCTCGTCAGCCACTCCCACGAGGAGGTGCCGTCATGACGGTGATGGAGCAGCGGGACACCTACCGGCCCGCTCCGCCGCCCGCCTGGAAACCGCGCACGGATCCGACGCCCCTGCTGCCCGACGCCGAGCCCTTCCGCGTCCTGGGCACACCGGCGGCCGACGCGGTCGCCGAGGCCGATCCCGGCCTGCTGCGCCGCCTGTACGCCGAGGTGGTGCGCGGCCGCCGCTACAACGCCCAGGCGACGGCACTGACCAAGCAGGGCCGTCTCGCGGTCTACCCGTCCAGCACGGGGCAGGAGGCCTGCGAGGTGGCCGCGGCGATGGTCCTCGCCGACCAGGACTGGCTCTTCCCCAGCTACCGGGACACCCTCGCCGTGGTCGCCCGCGGTGTGGACCCGGTGGAGGCGCTGACGCTGCTGCGCGGTGACCGGCACACCGGCTACGACCCGTACGCCCACCGTGTCGCCCCGTTGAGCACGCCGCTGGCCACCCAGCTCCCGCACGCCGTGGGGCTCGCCCACGCGGCCCGCCTCAAGGGCGACGACGTGGTGGCCCTGGCGATGATCGGCGACGGCGGGACCAGCGAGGGCGACTTCCACGAGGCCCTCAACTTCGCCGCCGTCTGGCAGGCCCCCGTGGTCTTCCTGGTCCAGAACAACGGCTTCGCCATCTCGGTGCCGCTCGCCAAGCAGTCCGCCGCGCCCTCCCTGGCCCACAAGGCCGTCGGGTACGGCATACCGGGCCGACTGGTGGACGGCAACGACGCCGTCGCCGTGCACCAGGTGCTGGGCGAGGCCGTGCGGCACGCCCGCGAGGGCGGTGGTCCCGTCCTGGTCGAGGCCATCACCTACCGCCTGGACGCCCACACCAACGCCGACGACGCCACCCGCTACCGGGACGCGGCCGAGGTCGACGCCTGGCGCGACCACGATCCGGTACCGCTGCTCGAGCGGGAGCTCACCGCCCGCGGCGTACTGGACGAGGACGCGATCCGCGCCGTCCGCGACGACGCCGAGGCGATGGCCGCCGACCTGCGGGCCCGGATGAACCAGGACCCCGAGATCGACCCCATGGAACTGTTCGCGCACGTCTACGCCGAGCCCACGCCGCAGCTGCTGGAGCAGCAGGCGGTCCTGCGGGCCGAGCTGGACGCCGAGGCGCACGCGAAGCAGGAGGAAACGGCCCGATGACCACCGTCGACACCGCCGTCGCGGTCAAGCAGACGGCCATGGCGCAGGCGCTCAACCGCGCCCTGCGCGACTCCATGGCCGAGGACCCGTCGGTCCACGTCCTCGGCGAGGACGTGGGCACCCTGGGCGGCGTCTTCCGGGTCACCGACGGCCTCGCCGCCGAGTTCGGCGACGACCGCTGCACGGACACCCCGCTCGCCGAGGCGGGCATCCTCGGCTCGGCCGTCGGCATGGCGATGTACGGGCTGCGGCCGGTGGTGGAGATGCAGTTCGACGCCTTCGCCTATCCGGCGTTCGAGCAGCTCCTCTCGCACGTCGCGAAGATGCGCAACCGCACCCGCGGCGCGATGCCGCTGCCGATCACCGTGCGCGTCCCGTACGGCGGCGGCATCGGCGGCGTCGAGCACCACAGCGACTCCTCCGAGGCCTACTACATGGCGACCCCGGGCCTCCACGTGGTCACGCCGGCCACGGTCGCGGACGCCTACGGCCTGCTGCGGCAGGCCATCGCCTCCGACGACCCGGTGGTCTTCCTCGAGCCCAAGCGGCTGTACTGGGGCAAGGACGCCTGGGACCCGGAGGCCCCCGCGGAGGTCGAGCCGATCGGCAGGGCCGTGGTCCGCCGGAGCGGGCGCAGCGCCACGCTGATCACCTACGGACCGTCCCTGCCGGTCTGCCTGGAGGCCGCCGAGGCGGCCCGGGCGGAGGGCTGGGACCTGGGCGTGGTCGACCTGCGGTCGCTGGTGCCGTTCGACGACGAGACGGTCTGCGCCGAGGTCCGGCGCACCGGACGCGCGGTGGTGGTGCACGAGTCGGGCGGCTTCGGCGGGCCGGGCGGGGAGATGGCGGCGCGGATCACCGAGCGCTGCTTCCACCACCTGGAGGCCCCCGTTCTGCGGGTCGCCGGATTCGACATCCCGTATCCTCCGCCGATGGCGGAGCGGCATCATCTGCCCGGCGTGGACCGGATTCTGGACGCGGTGGGGCGGCTGCAGTGGGAGGCGGGCGACTGATGGCCGAGGTACTCGAGTTCAAGCTGCCCGACCTGGGCGAAGGTCTGACCGAGGCGCAGATCGTGCACTGGATGGTCGAGGTCGGCGACGTGGTCGTCGTCGACCAGCCGGTGGTCGAGGTCGAGACGGCCAAGGCGATGGTGGAGGTGCCCTGCCCGTACGGCGGCGTGGTCACCGCGCGGTACGGCGAGGAAGGCGGTTCGCTGCCGGTGGGCGCGCCGCTGCTGACGGTCGCCGTCGGCGCCGACCCGGGCGACGCCCGGGCCGCGTCCTCCGGCGCGGGGGGCGGCGCGGGGGGCGGCGCGGGGGTCGGCGCGGTGAACGGCACGGCCGTCGAGGGCGGCGCCGAGAGCTCGGGGAACGTCCTGGTCGGCTACGGCACCTCGGCGCCGCCGGCCCGGCGCCGCCGGGTCCCCCCGTCGTCCCCGGTGCGGGCCCGACCGCGGCCCGAGGCGCCCCGCCCGGCGCCGGAGCCGGCCGCGGACACGACGCCTTCCCGGGCGGGCGCCGCGCGGCCCGGGGCCGACCACGCAGGCGTCCCGTCCGCGCACGACGGTCCGGTCCCGGTCATCTCCCCGCTGGTGCGCCGTCTCGCCCGGGACAACGGGCTGGACCTGCGGGACATCACCGGCTCCGGGCCCGACGGCCTTATCCTGCGCGCCGACGTCGAGTACGCGCTGCGTGCCGCGGCGGCGCGGGAGCAGGCCCAGGAGACGGCGCCGGCGGCCACCGCACCGCCGACCGTCCGTCCGGCGGGTGCCGGTGCGGGTGCGGGCGTCCCGGCGTCGGCGGGGACCAGCAGGATCCCGCTGCGCGGCCTGCTGGGCGCGGCGGCCGACAAGTTCACCCGGAGCCGGAGCGAGATCCCGGACGCCACGTGCTGGGTGGACGCCGACGCCACGGAGCTGCTGAACGCCCGTGCGGCCATGAACGCGGGGTCCGGTCCGAAGATCTCGCTGATCGCGCTGCTGGCGAGGATCTGTGTCGCCGCCCTCGACCGCTTCCCGGAGCTGAACGCCACGGTCGACACCGCGGCCCGGGAGATCGTGCGGTTCGAGGAGGTGCACATCGGCTTCGCCGCGCAGACCGAGCGGGGCCTGGTGGTGCCGGTGGTCCGCGACGCCCACCGGCGCAACGCCGAGTCGCTGAGCGCGGAGTTCGCCCGGCTGACCGAGTCCGCGCGCGGCGGCGGGCTGCGGCCGGCCGAGCTCACCGGCTCGACCTTCACCCTCAACAACTACGGGGTGTTCGGTGTCGACGGTTCGACACCGATCCTCAACCACCCCGAGGCGGCGATGCTGGGCGTGGGGCGGATAACCCCCAAGCCCTGGGTCCACCAGGGCGAGTTGGCGGTGCGTCAGGTCACGCAGTTGTCGCTCACCTTCGACCACCGGGTCTGCGACGGCGGCACGGCGGGCGGGTTCCTCCGCCATGTGGCCGACTGCATCGAGCAGCCGGCGGTACTCCTCCGTTCCTTGTGATCGGGGATCCCTCCATACTCGTGGGGTGACCGACCACGAGAGCTCCCCCGCGACGCGGGGCGACGGGCACCACGGCTACGACGCCGTGGTGCTCGCGGGCGGCGCCGCCCGCAGGCTGGGCGGCGCGGACAAACCCGGCGTGCGGGTGGGCGGCAGGGCGTTGCTCGACCGGGTCCTTGCCGCGTGTTCGGACGCCGTTCGTACGGTCGTGGTGGCCGATCCCCGCCCGACCGCGCGGCCGGTGCGGTGGGCCCGCGAGGAGCCGACCGGCGGCGGGCCGCTGGCCGCGTTGGCGGCGGGCCTCGAGCACACCGCCGCCGAGGTGGTCGTGGTCCTCTCCGCCGACCTCCCCTTCCTGGGCCGCGACACGGTCCACCACCTGGTGGCCGTCCTCGCGGCGGCCCCCGACGCGGCCGTCCCGCCGTCCCCCGTGCCGGACGCCGCCCGCAACGCCGCCACCGAGCCTTCCGCCCCGGCCGGCCCCGGGCCGAGCGTCCCATCCGCCGGCCCCGCTCCCACGCCGGAGGCCGCGACCACCGCCCCGGACGCCACCGGGGCTGCCGCGCCGGGTGGTGCCGAGGCCGTCACTGCCCACGTTCGAGCCGCTGCCGCGTCGGCCGCCTCGCCGCCCGACGCCGGGGCCGCCGCGTCGGCCGCCCTTCCGTCCGGCGCGGAAGCCGCCGCTTCGGCCACAGCTCCGGACGCCGCCGAGGCCGTCCAACCGGTCGCCCCCGAAGCCATCTCGCCGGACGCCGCCACGGCTTCCGTGCCGCCGGACGCCGCCACGGCTTCCGTGCCGCACGACGCCGCCACGGCTTCCGCGCCGGGCAGGGCCGCTGTGGCTTCGGCTCCGCATGACGCCGCTGCGGCTTCCGTGCCGGACGTCTCCGTGGCCTCCGCGTCCGTGGCCTCCGCGCCGGACGCTGCCGCTGCCGCGCCGGTCGTCTCCCGGGCCGCCGCGCCGCACCTTCTCGGCCCCGGCGCGTCGGGTGGTGCCGCGGACGACGGGGTGGAGGCCGTGCTGGTCGTCGACGGGGAAGGGCGGCGGCAGCCGTTGGTGGCCGCGTACCGGGCCGCGTCATTGCGGCGGGTGCTCGCCGAGGTGGCCCGGACACACGGTGGACTCACCGGCCTGCCCCTGCGGCGACTGACCGAGTCGCTTCGGGTCACACTCGTCAGGGACCCGGCCGCGTCCTTCGACTGCGACACCTGGGAAGACATCGGCACCGCCCGCGCACGTATCAGGGAGCATGAGCACGTGTTGGATGAATGGATCACCGCAGCCAAGGACGAGCTGGGCATCGACCTGGACGTCGACACCGCCCTGCTCCTCGATCTCGCCCGGGACGCCGCGCACGGCGTGGCCCGTCCCGCGGCGCCGCTGACCACCTTCCTGGTGGGCTACGCGGCGGGTCGCGCCGGTGGCGACCCCGAGGCGGTCGCCGAGGCGGTGTGCAAGGCCGTCGCCCTCGCCCAGCGGTGGGCCGAGGAGAGCGCGGCCGAGGAGAGCGCCGCCGTGAAGCCCACGGACGCGGGATGACAGCCCCCGGCAATGCGGCCGGCCGGCTGCCCGCCGACGGCGGGGACCTGGACGAGCTCGGGGTGCAGGAGGCCCTGTCCCTGGTCAACGAGGCGGCCAGGACCTCGGCCGTACCCGTCCCCGGTGCCCCCGGAGGACCCCAGGCGTCCGCGCCGCCCGCCCCGTCCGGGACCTCCGCACAGTCCCCCGCGTCCCCCGCGTCCCCCGCATCCGCACCGTCCGCCCCGTCCGCGGAGGCCGGTCGTCGGCACTCCGGGGGGCTCCCGTGGCGCCAGGCCCGTGCCGTCGCCGACCGGGCCGGTCACGCATCCCGTGCCACGCGCCACCGGAACCGGCTCCCCGCACAGGTGGCGCTGGACGAGGCCCTCGGCCTGGTGCTCTCGGCCCCGCTGACCGCGCTGACCGACCTGCCGCCGTTCGACACCTCCGCCATGGACGGCTGGGCGGTGGCCGGGCCCGGCCCCTGGCAGGTGCGCGAGGACGGCGTGCTGGCCGGGGACGCCGAACCCGCCCCGCTGGCCGACGGCGAGGCGGCTCCGATCGCCACCGGCGCCCGTGTCCCCCGGGACACCACCGCGGTCCTGCGCAGCGAGCACGGCCGTCTCGACCCCTCCGGGCGGCTGCACGCCCAGCGGGAGACGGGCCACGGCCAGGACATCCGCCCCCGCGGCCAGGAGTGCCGTTCGGGCGACCAACTGCTGCCCGCCGGTACCCCGGTCACCCCGCCGGTCCTCGGCCTCGCCGCCGCGGCCGGCTACGACACGCTAGGCGTCGGCCCCCGGCCGCGTGCCGAGATCCTGGTGCTGGGTGACGAGCTGCTCACCGAGGGCCGCCCCCGGGACGGCCTGATCCGTGACGCCCTCGGCCCCATGCTGCCGCCCTGGCTGCGGGTGCTCGGTGCCGAGGTGACCGCCGTCCGCCGCCTGGGTGACGACGCCGAGGCGCTGCGCCGCGCGGTGGTCGGCAGCGAGGCGGACCTGATCGTCACCACCGGGGGCACCGCCTCGGGGCCGGTCGACCACGTCCACCCGATCCTGCGTGAGGCCGGGGCCGAGCTGCTGGTCGACGGCGTCCAGGTGCGCCCCGGCCACCCCATGCTGCTGGCCCGTCTCCAGGACGGGCGTCTCCTCGTCGGGCTGCCGGGCAACCCCCTGGCCGCCGTGTCCGGCCTGCTCACCCTCGCGCAGCCCCTGCTCCGCGCCCTGGGCGAGCACCCGGCGCCGGAGCCCTACGCGCTGCCCCTGGCCGAAGGCGTCCAGGGGCATCCGCACGACACCCGGCTGGTTCCGGTGGTCGTCCGTGCGGACCGGGCCCAGCCCTTGCACTACACAGGTCCCGCCATGCTCCGCGGCATGGCGGCGGCCGACGCCCTCGCCGTGATCCCGCCGGGCGGGTTGCGGGCGGGAGAGGAAAGCGAGCTCCTGGATCTCCCCTGGACGCTCGCCGGAACTGGAGTGTGTTTCACGTGAAACTGCCGGGACAGGACGTCATCGCCCGACAGGCGGGCGAACGTCTGGTCACCCACCGGGTGAAACTTCCGCAGAAGGAAGTGCCGCACCCCCTGCGTCAGGTCAGCAAACGGCTGTCCATGGCGCTGTTCGTGCTGGTACTGACCGCGTTCATCGTGTACCTGGACCGTGACGGCTACAACGACAACGCCGGCGGCGGGCTGACCCTGCTCGACAGCTTCTACTACGCGACCGTCACCCTCTCCACCACGGGTTACGGCGACATCACGCCCGCCAGCGAAGGCGCGCGGCTGACCAACATCCTCGTCATCACTCCCCTGCGCGTGCTGTTCCTGATCATCCTCGTCGGCACCACCCTCGAGGCGCTGACCGAGCGCACGCGGGAAGAACTGCGCCTGAACCGCTGGAGGCACACCTTGCGGGACCACACCGTCGTCGTCGGCTTCGGCACCAAGGGCCGGTCGGCCCTGCAGACGGTCAGCGCCTCCGGCGTGCCCAAGGAGCAGATCGTGGTGGTGGACGCCAGCAGCAAGGTGGTCGACTCCGCCGCCGCCGAGGGGTACGCGGGCGTGGCCGGCGACGCCACCCGCAGCGACGTCCTGATGCGCGCCGAGGCCCAGCGGGCCCGTCAGATCATCATCGCCACCCAGCGCGACGACACGGCGGTGCTGGTCACCCTGACCGCCCGGCAGATGAACCGGGGGGCCAAGATCGTGGCCGCCGTCCGCGAGGAGGAGAACGCGCCGCTGCTGCGGCAGTCGGGCGCCGACGCCGTGATCACCAGCGCCAGTGCGGCCGGCCGCCTGCTGGGACTCTCGGTGCTGAGCCCGGCGGCGGGCATGGTGATGGAGGACCTGATCCAGCAGGGCAGCGGGCTGGACATCGTGGAACGGCCGGTCATAAAGGCCGAGGTGGGCAAGACGCTCAGGGAACTCGACGAGATGGTGATCAGCGTGCTGCGCGGTCACCGGGTCCTCGGCTACGACGACGAGTCGATCGGCACGCTGCAGATCGCGGACCGCATCATCACCATCGTGCGGTCCTCCCAGGGGGCCCAGGTCGCGCCCGACCAGCGGCCGCTGCCGCACCCGGACCGGCAGACGGGCACCATCGACCGTCCGTGAGTGACCGGCCGCCGTCACCCGTCACCGCACCGGCCCCGTCCGTGACGGGTGGTCTGGGGGATCACCGGACGGAGGAGTAGCGTCGTTTCCATGCGTGCGATCACGATTCCCGAGGCGGGCGGTCCCGAGGTCCTGGTCTGGGCCGAGGTGCCGGACCCGGTGCCCGGAGAGGGCGAGGTCCTGGTCGAGGTGACGGCGGCGGCGGTGAACCGCGCCGACCTGATGCAGCGGCAGGGGTTCTACGACCCGCCGCCGGGCGCCTCGCCGTATCCCGGGCTGGAGTGCTCCGGCCGGGTCGCGGCCGTGGGCCCGGGGGTGTCCGGATGGAGCGTCGGCGACGAGGTGGCCGCCCTGTTGTCCGGGGGCGGCTACGCCGAAAAGGTGGCCGTTCCGGCCGGTCAGCTGCTGCCGGTGCCCGCGGGGCTGTCCCTCACGGAGGCGGCGGCGCTCCCGGAGGTGACCTGCACCGTCTGGTCGAACGTCTTCATGGTCGCCCACCTGCGGCCGGGCGAGACCCTGCTGGTCCACGGCGGCTCCAGCGGCATCGGCACCATGGCCATCCAGCTCGCCAAGGCGGTCGGGGCGAAGGTGGCGGTGACCGCGGGCAGCAAGGAGAAGCTGGACCGCTGCGCGGAGCTGGGCGCGGACATCCTGATCAACTACCGCGAGCAGGACTTCGTCGAGGAGATCGCCAAGGCGACCGACGGCGCCGGGGCGGACGTCATCCTCGACAACATGGGGGCGAAGTACCTGGACCGCAACGTCAGGGCGCTCGCGGTCAACGGACGCCTGGCGATCATCGGGATGCAGGGCGGCGTCAAGGGCGAGCTGAACATCGGGACGCTGCTGGGCAAGCGGGGGGCGGTCAGCGCCACGTCGTTGCGGGCGCGGCCGCTGCAGGAGAAGGCGGCGATCGTGGCGGCGGTGCGGGAGCACGTGTGGCCGCTGGTGGCCGACGGGCACGTGCGGCCGGTGATCGACCGCGAGCTGCCGATGGCCGACGCGGCCGAGGGACACCGGGTGCTGGAGGCCAGTGGTCACGTGGGCAAGGTCCTGCTGATCGCCCCCGACGCGTCGTGACGCCACCCTGACCGCACGGCCCCCGCCGAGACGGTCGGTGCCCGAAACGGTCAGGGTCTGAGCGGCGACGGCCCGAACCGGTTCGCCGCCGCCGCCGCCCCCGCCGCCGACGCCGACGGCGACTTCGACGCCCGCCCCGACGCGGAGGACCCCGCCCCGGCCGGACCGGACCGGGACGGGGCGACGACTCCCGCCTCTGCCGGCTCGGGCACGGTCCACCCCCTCCTCAGTCGCGGCGAAGGCGGAGGGCCTGGCAGGTGAGGGCGAAGGCGAGGCCGGTGAGGATCAGGCCGAGGCCGAGGGGCGCCGTGCTGCGCGGGTGCTCGCGGGCGCGGGGCGCGGAGGCGGGGTCGCCGTGGGGGCCCTGGTCGGCGGTGTCCGGGGGGACGGACGGCAGCGCGAAGTCCCCGGGCGGGACGCTCGGCACCGGGAAATGGTGCGGCGGCGCGTCCGGGCCCTGGTCGGACACGGGCGGACCCGAGGACGCCCCCGCCGAGGCGGACGTCCCAGCGGAGGCGGACGCCGACGGCAAGGCCGTCCGCCCCGACGGTGAGGGCGCCGGCGAGGCCTCCGGCGGGCCGGGCGGCCGGGGAACCGCCCCCGGCGGCGCCGACGGCAGGGCGGACGCCTCCGAGGCCCCGGACGGCCCGGCGGACGCGCCGGGCGAACCGGAGGGGAAGCCGGAGGGCGAGCCCGTGACGGCACCCGTGGGGGAACCCGACGGCACGCCGGACGGGGCGGTCGGCGACGGCGGCGGACCCGTCCGACCAGGCCGTTCCTGGCCCTCGCCGACCACGCTGCCCGCCCGTGACGGCTCCGCCGCCGAGGGCGTGGGCGGGCCCGGAGGCCCGGCCGCGGCGGCCGGCATGGGAAGGAGAAGACCGGGCAGGAGCAGTGCGGCCGCGAGTGCCCGTCGGCCGTGGGTGGCCATGGCGATGCCCCCCTGGTGGTACGGAGCCCGAGAGCGACAGCCCCAGCGTCACACGCGGCCGTGGTCACGGCATGCTGGGTGATCCGGACGGTGGATCAAGCGACGCGTAGGGCAAGGACGGTATTGACCGTGTGGGGACAACAGGTGCGAGACAATGGCGGCATGGAGATGCCGAGGAACGAGAGGTCGCCCGAGAACCCGCAGATCCTGGTCGTCGGCCAGGACGGTATGGCTCTCGGAGGCGGCGGGGACGACGAGTCCCGCGAGACCCCGGTGACCGAGCAGGTGGAACAGCCTGCGAAGGTCATGCGGATCGGCAGCATGATCAAGCAGCTGCTGGAGGAGGTGCGGGCGGCGCCTCTCGACGAGGCCAGCCGCGTGCGCCTGAAGGAGATCCACGCCAGCTCCGTGAAGGAGCTGGAGGACGGTCTGGCACCGGAGCTCGTGGAGGAGCTGGAGCGGCTCTCGCTCCCGTTCACCGACGAGGGCACGCCGAGCGACGCGGAACTGAGGATCGCCCAGGCCCAGCTCGTGGGCTGGCTGGAAGGGCTGTTCCACGGGATCCAGACGACGCTGTTCGCCCAGCAGATGGCCGCGAGGGCCCAGCTGGAGCAGATGCGTCGCGCCCTGCCGCCGGGTGTCTCCGGCGACGTCGACGACGGGCGCGGCACCGGCCGCACGGGCGGCCCCTACCTGTGACCGTGACGGCCTGACGTGACGGCCTGACGTGACGGCCTCGCGAGGCGTCCGCACGTGACGTCCTCGCGAGGCTTCTCACGGGACGCACCGACGGCGGCACGACCGCAGCACCCGAGGGACACCGCAGGAAGACCGGAGCAACACCACAGGAACACCACGGGCCGGGATCCGCGCCGAGCGCGCGCATCCCGGCCCGTCGCCGTCCGCCGGAACTCCTGCTGGTACGTGCCGCCGGGGCAGCCGCGAGCGGCTACTCGGGCCGCCCGGTCGAGATCTCCACCTCGATCTCGACGCCGTTCTCGTCGACCTCGGTGCCCGGGGCCGGGAACTGGCGCACGACCATGTCCTCGCCCCACGTGGCGTCCGGGACGTCCTTGTCGTCGTACTGCCAGCCGCCCGCCTGGAAGCAGGCCTGCACCGAGGGCCAGTACTTGTACCGGAAGTCGGGTACGACGATCTTGTCCTCGTCGTTGTACGCCTCTTCCGGTTCGCTGCACTCCTCGGAGTCGATGGTCTTCTCCTTCTCCGGCCCCTTGTACTCGCCGGCCGGGTCGGCGGACGCGGACGCGGTGGAGCCGCCGCCGGTGATCTTCTTGTCGTCGTCGCCCGGGAGGTTCAGCGCGGCGATGACGCCGCCGGCCACCAGCACCGCGGCCACGGCCGCGCCGATGAGCACGGAGCGGTTCCTGCCGCCCCGGCCGGGGGCCGCGCCGCCGCCCGGCGTGCCCGCGGGGCCCGTGGCGTAACCCGGGCCGGTGGCCATCGGGGTCGGGTAACCCGGCTGCGGCTGCTGGTAGCCGCCGGAGTGCGGGTAGCCGTAGGCCGGCTGCTGCGTCGCGTACGGGCCGGGCGTGGGCGTCGGCGGCTGGTAGGGGGTGTGCACGCCCGCCGGCGGCGGGGTCTGCTGGCCGACCGGCGGGAACACCGCCGAGCCGACGCCGGCCCCGCTCTGGGCCTGGGTGCCCGGAACGATGCTGGGCGCGACCTGCTGGAGGGACTGCATCACCCGCAGGCACTCGTCGCGCATGGCGACGGCGCTCGGGAAGCGCTCGTTGGGGTTCTTGCGCAGCGCCCGGGCGACCAGCGCGTCCACCGCCGGGGGCAGCGACCGGTTGATCGAGGAGGGCGCGGCCGGCTCCTCCTGGACGTGCGCGTAGGCGATGGCCAGGGGCGAGTCGGCGTCGAACGGCAGCCGGCCGGTCACCAGCTGGAAGAGCATGATGCCGACCGAGTACAGGTCGGAGCGCGCGTCCACGCCGCGGCCCAGCGCCTGCTCGGGCGACAGGTACTGCGGGGTGCCGACCACCATGCCGGTCTGGGTCATGGAGGTGACGCCGGACTGCATGGCGCGGGCGATGCCGAAGTCCATCACCTTGACCACGCCGCGCTTGGTGATCATCACGTTGCCGGGCTTGATGTCCCGGTGGACCAGGCCCTCCTCGTGGCTGATCTCCAGCGCGGCCAGGACGTCGGCGGTGACCTTGAGCGCCTTGTCGGCGGGCATGGCCCCGTACTGGTCGATGTCGGCCTGGAGCACGGAGCCGAGCGGGCGGCCCTCGACGTACTCCATGACGATGTAGGGGGTGGTCAGCTCGCCGAGGACGTCCTCGCCGGTGTCGAAGACCGAGACGATGTTGGTGTGCGCCAGCTTGGCGACGGCCTGCGCCTCGCGGCGGAACCGCTCGCGGAACGCCTGCTCGCGGCCCAGCTCGGTGTGCAGCGTCTTGATGGCGACCTGCCGGTCGAGCACCGCGTCGTAGGCGAGGTGCACGGAGGCCATGCCGCCCTGGCCCAGGAGGTCGCGCAGCTGGTAGCGCCCGCCCGCGAGTGACTGTCCCGCGTACCGGCCATGGCTCTGTGCGCCGTCCTGGCTCATGTGTGTGCTTCCCCCATCGGCTTCGGCACGGCGGCAGCGGCCGGGGCCCTCCCGCGAGTGGGTGTCGACCGTGATCGACCGTATGTTTCCCGGCCAAGTCTGCCGTAGGGCACAGACACGTCAAGCGTGGTGCCCGTTCCGTGACCGTACGCGAAGGAAGCGTCGCGGAAGCGTTACGGGTTCTCCTCCGCGGTCACCGGGAATTTGCATGTCAGGCATGCCACCGGGTTTGATGACCGGTCCGTCTCCAGCCGGGCCTGCGGGGTGTCTCCCCGACCGGGACCTGGGTCCGACCCCGGACGGAGGGGTGCCGGAAGGCTGTAGCGTGGCTGACGGAGACCGCAACAACACTGCCGCGCACCGCGGGCAGAAAGACGGCGAGGACTGATGGCACAGCAGCATCCCGCTCAGGGCCCGTCCGATCCCGAGGCGGCCGGCGGCGGCATGTCTGACGCGCCGGATAATTGGGGCAACGGCGGACTGGTAGGCGACGGACGGTACCGGCTGACCCGCAGACTCGGGCGGGGCGGCATGGCCGAGGTGTTCGCGGCCGAGGACGTGCGTCTGGGGCGGACCGTGGCGGTGAAGCTGCTCCGTGCCGACCTCGCCGAGGACCCGGTGTCCAAGGCGCGCTTCACCCGCGAGGCCCAGTCGGTGGCCGGACTCAACCACCACGCGATCGTCGCCGTGTACGACTCCGGCGAGGACAGGGTCGCCGACGGCTCCTCGGTGCCGTACATCGTGATGGAGCTGGTCGAGGGCCGCACCATCCGCGAGCTCCTGATCGAGTCCGAGGCCCCGGGGCCGGAGCAGGCGCTGATCATCGTCTCGGGCGTCCTCGAGGCGCTGGCCTATTCGCACCAGCACGGCATCGTGCACCGCGACATCAAGCCGGCCAACGTGATCATCACGCACAACGGCGCGGTCAAGGTCATGGACTTCGGCATCGCCCGGGCCCTGCACGGCGCGCAGTCGACCATGACGCAGACCGGCATGGTGATGGGCACCCCCCAGTACCTGTCCCCGGAGCAGGCGCTCGGCAAGGCCGTCGACCACCGGTCCGACCTGTACGCCACGGGCTGCCTGCTCTACGAGCTGCTGGCGCTGCGGCCCCCGTTCACGGGTGAGACCCCGCTGTCGGTGGTGTACCAGCACGTCCAGGACATCCCTCGGCCGCCGTCCGAGACGAGCTCCGAGGTGCCGCCGGAGCTCGACGGCCTGGTGATGCGCTCCCTCGCCAAGGACCCGGACGACCGGTTCCAGACGGCCGAGGAGATGCGCGGGCTGGTCCAGTACGCGCTGGAGATGCTCTACGAGCAGGGCGGTCACACCGGCACCTGGAACACCGGCCCGGTCCTCGCCAACGGCGGCCCCCGGGGCGGCGCGGGTGTCGGCGCGGGCACGACCGCGGCGACGGCGATGCTGCCGCAGGGCGGCGGCCGCGGCGGCCCGTCGACCGCGCAGATCCCGCAGCCGATGATCCCGGCGTACGACCCCCACGACGACGGCGGCTACACCGGCGGCCAGGGCGGGTCCGGCGGCCGGGGCAAGCTGCTGCTGCTGGCCGCGCTGGCGCTGATCGCCGTGGTGGCGGGCGTCGCGCTGGCGATGAACACGGTGAACGGGGACGACACCAAGGGCAAGCAGGACCCGAAGCCCACGGCCACCAGCCGGACCACCGCCCCCGAGGAGGAGTCCGAGGCCCCGGAGGAGACCCCCACCGAGGAGGACACCGCGGACACCGGCACCGGCGGCGAGTGGGACGACTACCCGCCCCAGGAGGAGTCGCCGCTGCCCAGCGCGACGCCGGAGTCCCCGAACCCCGGGGGAAGCGGCACCGGAGGGAACACGGGATCCGGCGGCAACACCAACACCTCCGGCGGCACCGACGGCGGCACCGAGGGCGGCGACACCGAGGGGGCCACCGAGGGGACGACCGAAGGCACCACCGAGGGCGCCACCGAGGGCACGACCGAGGGCGGCCAGACCGAGGGCGCGACCGAGGGCGCCCTCCAGGGCCAGCTCGGGTCCATGACCGGCGGCGGTTGACGGACGACCGGCGGTCCGCGGGAGGGCGGAGGGGACGAGGGCCTGTCCGACGGATCTTGCACGTGGGTCGCGGGGGCCGGCACGCACGTCTGCGGCGTTGTCGTCACTCGACGACGCTCCGCGTCGCCTCCCTCCTCCGCCTTGCAGCCGCACGCACCAGCCCTCGCTCAGGGCGGTGACAAGGGAACTCGGCAGCAAGAACGGCAAGAGCCGCCGGACAGGCCCTAGGCGTCCCCTCCGCCCTCCGCCCTCCGCCGTTTTCGCCGGAACCTCCGTGCGCTCCGGGAAAGGGGTGCGCGAGGGGTGCGCGAGGAGGAGAAAAAGAGTCCGTACGGAGTCTTCCGCACGACTCGTGTCCGTTATACGGTGCGCGATGTTCCGGCCCCCTGCGGGCCCGTTCCAAGGCTGCCACCAGCGGTTCTTCCCGACATTCGCGATGTGGTCGGACTTCCGAGCTTTTTTACTTGGATATCCAATCAACATCGCAGGTCAGGCGTGGTTTCCCAGAAATGCGGAACCGCGGGTAACGTGATTTCTCGCAGGGCTCTCGCCGGGGCACTGTCACGCCTGATCCCGGTCGAGGGCACCCACCCCGTGCCGCTGCCGGGGCCGGGCGAGCCGTTCCCCCGCGCCCCAAAGGGCGAGGGGGGCATCCCCAGGTCACCCGGCAACCCCGGGGACCGGACGACGGAGGAGCAACGTGACCGTGGAGAGCACTGCCGCGCGCACCCAGCGACGCAGCGCCGCCTCAGGCAAGGCGGCCGGGGCGTCCCGTGGCCGTACGGCGGCGAAGAAGTCCGCCAAGGGGGCAGGCCCCGCCGCGGCGGAGCCGGAGCTCGTACAGCTGCTGACTCCCGAGGGGCAGCGGGTGAGCCACCCGGAGTACGACGCGTACGTCGCCTCGATCACCCCGGAGGAGCTGCGCGGCCTGTACCGGGACATGGTGCTGACCCGCCGTTTCGACGCCGAGGCCACCGCCCTGCAGCGCCAGGGCGAACTGGGCCTGTGGGCGTCGCTGCTCGGCCAGGAGGCCGCGCAGATCGGTTCCGGCCGGGCGCTGGACGACGACGACTACGTCTTCCCGACCTACCGCGAGCACGGCGTTGCCTGGTGCCGCGGGGTCGACCCCACCAACCTGCTGGGCATGTTCCGCGGCGTGAACCACGGCGGCTGGGACCCCAACAGCAACAACTTCCACCTGTACACGATCGTCATCGGCTCGCAGGCCCTGCACGCCACCGGCTACGCGATGGGCGTGGCCAAGGACGGCGCGGAGAGCGCGGTCATCGCCTACTTCGGCGACGGCGCCTCCAGCCAGGGCGACGTGGCGGAGGCCTTCACCTTCTCGGCCGTCTACAACGCGCCGGTGGTGTTCTTCTGCCAGAACAACCAGTGGGCCATCTCCGAGCCGACCCACCGCCAGACCCGGGTGCCGCTGTACCAGCGCGCCCAGGGCTACGGCTTCCCCGGCGTCCGCGTCGACGGCAACGACGTGCTGGCCTGCCTCGCGGTGACCAAGCAGGCCCTGGAGCGCGCCCGGCGCGGCGAGGGCCCGACCCTGGTCGAGGCCTTCACCTACCGCATGGGCGCCCACACCACCTCCGACGACCCGACCCGCTACCGCGGTGACGAGGAGCGGGCCGCCTGGGAGGCAAAGGACCCGATCGCCCGCCTGCGCGCCTACCTCCTCGCCGAGACGGACACGGACGAGGGATTCTTCGAGGAACTCGAGACCGAGAGCGAAGCGTTGGGCAAGCGGGTGCGCGAAGCGGTCCGGGCGATGCCCGAGCCGGACAAGTTCGCCATGTTCGAGCACACCTACGCCGACGGACACGCGCTCGTCGACGAGGAGCGTGCCCAGTTCGCCGCCTACCAGGCGTCGTTCTCCGACGGTGAGGAGGTCTGACCATGGCTGTGAACACCGTGGCTTCCAGCACCGCGCCGGCGTCCGGCGCGAAGAACCTGCCGATCGCCAAGGCGATCAACGAGTCGCTGCGCAAGGCCCTGGAGACGGACCCCAAGGTCATCGTCATGGGCGAGGACGTCGGCAAGCTGGGCGGCGTCTTCCGGGTCACCGACGGGCTGCAGAAGGACTTCGGGGAGGAGCGGGTCATCGACACCCCGCTCGCCGAGTCCGGCATCGTCGGCACGGCCATCGGCATGGCGCTGCGCGGCTACCGGCCGGTCGTGGAGATCCAGTTCGACGGCTTCGTCTTCCCCGCGTACGACCAGATCGTCACCCAGCTCGCCAAGATGCACGCCCGCTCGCTGGGCAAGGTCAAGATGCCGGTCGTCATCCGCATCCCCTACGGCGGCGGCATCGGCGCGGTCGAGCACCACAGCGAGTCCCCCGAGGCCCTGTTCGCGCACGTGGCGGGCCTGAAGATCGTGACGCCGTCGAACGCGTCGGACGCCTACTGGATGATGCAGCAGGCGATCGAGTGCGACGACCCGGTGATCTTCTTCGAGCCCAAGCGCCGCTACTGGGACAAGGGCCAGGTCGACACCGAGGCCATCCCGGGCCCGCTGCACAAGGCCCAGGTCGTCCGCCAGGGCACCGACCTGACGCTCGCCGCGTACGGTCCGATGGTCAAGCTCTGCCAGGAGGCCGCCGACGTGGCCGCCGAGGAGGGGCGCTCGCTGGAGGTCCTGGACCTGCGGTCCGTCTCCCCGCTCGACTTCGACGCCGTCCAGGCCTCGGTGGAGCGCACCGGCCGCCTCGTCGTGGTCCACGAGGCGCCGGTCTTCTTCGGCTCCGGCGCGGAGATCGCCGCCCGGATCACCGAGCGGTGCTTCTACCACCTGGAGTCCCCCGTGCTGCGGGTCGGCGGCTACCACGCCCCGTACCCGCCGGCCCGGCTGGAGGAGGAGTACCTGCCCAGCCTGGACCGGGTGCTCGACGCCGTCGACCGCGCGCTCGCGTACTGAGGGGAGGACGGGACATGAGCACCTCCGTGCGTGAGTTCAAGATGCCCGACGTGGGCGAGGGCCTCACCGAGGCCGAGATCCTCAAGTGGTACGTCCAGCCCGGTGACACGGTCACCGACGGCCAGGTCGTCTGCGAGGTCGAGACCGCCAAGGCGGCCGTGGAACTGCCCATCCCGTACGACGGGGTGGTGCGCGCCCTGCACTTCCCCGAGGGCACCACCGTCGACGTGGGCACCTCGATCATCGCCGTGGACGTGGCCGGCGGCGCCCCCGCCGAGCCCGGGGCGGCGCCCGCCGCCGAGCAGCGGCCTGCCGCGGCCCCGGCGGCCCCCGCTGCTCCGGCCGAGGAGGCCAAGCCGCAGGGCCGGCAGCCGGTGCTGGTCGGGTACGGCGTGGTGGAGTCCTCCACCCGCCGCCGCCCCCGGAAGAACGGTTCGGCACCCGCCGTCGCCGCGCCGGCCGCCGCGCCCGCGGCTCCGGCCGCGCTCAACGGCAGCGCCGCCCCGGCCGTCCCCGGTGCCCCGGCCGTCCCCGGTGCCCCGGCCGTCCCCGGCGCCCCGGAGCGGCCGCTGGCCAAGCCGCCGGTGCGGAAGCTGGCGAAGGACCTCGGGGTCGACCTGTGGTCCGTGCGGCCGACCGGACCCGACGGGATCATCACCCGGGCCGACGTCCAGGCCGCCGCGGCCGCCGCCGTGCCCGAGGTGCAGGCGCCTGCCCCGGTCGAGGCCGCGCAGGCCGCCCCGGCGGCTCCCGTCACGGCCGCGGCGCCCGCCGCGTCCTTCGACGGCGCTCGGGAGACCAGGATCCCGGTCAAGGGCGTCCGCAAGGCCACCGCGCAGGCGATGGTCGGCTCCGCCTTCACCGCCCCGCACGTCACCGAGTTCGTCACGGTCGACGTGACGCGCACGATGAAGCTGGTCCAGGAGCTCAAGCAGGACCCGGACATGGCGGGGCTGCGGGTCAACCCGCTGCTGCTGGTCGCCAAGGCGCTGCTGGTGGCGATCCGGCGCAACCCGTCGATCAACGCGTCCTGGGACGAGGCCGGCCAGGAGATCGTCGAGAAGCACTACGTCAACCTGGGCATCGCCGCGGCGACGCCGCGCGGTCTGATCGTGCCGAACATCAAGGACGCGCACGCGAAGACGCTGCCGGAGCTGGCGAAGGCGCTGGGCGAGCTGGTCGCCACGGCCCGCGAGGGCCGCACCGCCCCGGCCGACATGCAGGGCGGCACGGTCACCATCACCAACGTCGGCGTCTTCGGCGTCGACACCGGTACGCCGATCCTGAACCCGGGCGAGGCGGCGATCCTGGCCTTCGGCGCGGTCAAGCTCCAGCCGTGGGTCCACAAGGGCAAGGTCAGGCCGCGGCAGGTCACCACCCTGGCGCTCTCCTTCGACCACCGCCTGGTGGACGGCGAGCTCGGCTCCAAGGTCCTGGCCGACGTCGCGGCGGTGCTGGAGCACCCCAAGCGGCTGATCACCTGGGCCTGACGGCCCACACCCGGGCCTGACGGCCCGCACCGGGGCCCGACGGCCCACCGGCCCGGGAACGACGCGGGGCCCGCCACGCGGACGCGTGGCGGGCCCCGTGCCTTGCCGGGAGCCTCAGCCCAGGCGGGCGAAGCCGTGGTTCAGCAGCCGGGTCGCGTCGGTGGTGCGCTGCGCCGACGAGGTCGAGGCCAGCACCGTGCCGATCACCGTCCTGCCGTTCCGGGTGGCCGCGAACACCAGGCAGTAGCCGGCGACCTGGCCCGAGCCCGTCTTCACACCGATCGTCCCGCTGTAGCTGCCGAGCAGCGGGTTGGTGTTCTTCCAGGCGCCCATGGTGCGGGTGGTGCCGCTCCTGGTGGTGGTCTTCGCGGTGTACGACGTGGTCTTCACGACGGTCTTGAAGGTGCTGTTGCCCAGCGCGTTGCGGGCCAGCTTGGTGAGGTCGCGCGGCGTCGAGTAGTTGGAGCCGTTGCTGATGCCGTCGAACGAGTCGAAGTGCGTGTTGGTCATGCCGAGGCTCTTCGCGGTGGAGTTCATCTTGCCGATGAACGACTTCACGCGCGCGGACCGCGAGCTGCCGGTGCCGAACTTGTCGGCGAGGGCGTAGGCCGCGTCGCAGCCGGACGGCAGCATCAGCCCGTAGAGGAGCTGGCGGACGGTCACCTTGTCGCCGACGACCAGGTTGGCCGAGGAGGCGCCCTTGCGGACCACGTAGTCGCGGTAGTCCTGCTGGATGGTCACCTTGGCGTCGAGGTTCAGGTTGGGCTGGCTGAGCACCACCTTGGCCGTCATGATCTTGGTGGTCGAGCCGGTGGGCCGCCGGGTGTCGGCGCTCTTGGCGAAGGTGGTCCTGCCCTGCAGGCCCTCCATCACGAAGCCGCCCTTGGCGACGATGCTCGGCGCGGTCACGCTCTTCAGCGGCGGTGCGACCGCGGTGCCGCTCGGCCCGCTCCTGGCGTGCACGGGCGCCGCGGCGAGCGTCCCGCCGAGGAGCGTCGCGCCGGTGACGAGGGAGACCGCCGCGGTGCGCAGGCGACGTCTGCCGATGCCGGTCTTCACGTGGGGAACCCCCGGATGTGATGTGCCCCCGACCAGTCCCCGGGGCAGGGCGCCGTCGCGGGATACGACGGTGCGTGATGTCCGACGACTGCGGGGGGCCTTTGGTTGTGCGGGAGGACGGGGGACTTTCCCCGATTCCGGCGATCACGGGCGGTGGGACCGGATCGTCCACATGCCGGAAGCGGCCCCGGCATGCGCACGTGTTGTATCTATGCTGTCCGCATGACCTCCCCGCCGAAGCAGCCGCCCGCCGCCGAGCGGGTCTACAGCCACGTCAAGCAGGCCGTCCTCGACCGGACGTACGAGGGCGGCAGTCTGCTCACCGAGGGCGAGCTCGCGGAGGCGGTGGGCGTGTCCCGGACGCCGGTGCGGGAGGCCCTGCTGCGGCTGGAGGCCGAAGGGCTGCTGAGGCTCTACCCGAAGAAGGGCGCGCTGGTGCTGCCCGTCACCGCGCAGGAGATCGCGGACGTCGTGGAGACCCGGCTGCTGGTGGAGGAGCACGCGGCCCGCAAGGCGGTGCCCGCCTCGCCGCGGCTGATCGCCCGCCTGGAGGAGCTGCTGGAGCGGCAGCGGGAGCAGGCGGCCGCCGGGGACTACGCCGCCGCCTCGGTGACCGACCGCTGCTTCCACGCCGAGATCGTCCGCAGCGGGGGGAACGCGATCCTCTCCCACCTCTACGACCAGCTCCGCGACCGGCAGCTGCGGATGGGCGCCGCGGTGATGCACTCCCACCCCGACCGGGTCGCCAAGACCCTGGTCGAGCACGCGGAGATCCTCGAGGCGCTGCGGGCCGGCGACGCCGACCGGGCGGTCGCGGCCGTGCACGGGCACGTGGGCTGGTTCTCGCACCTGGCGCGCGGAGAGGCCCGATGAGCGACGGATCCCCCGCCCGGGCCACCGGTGCCGAACGTGTCGGGCCGCACGCCCTGCCGCCGGACCCGCCGGGCGGCGGGCGGGCCGTGGCCGTGTGGTCGGTGGGCATCTCGGTCTACTTCGTGGCCGTCCTCTTCCGGACCTCGCTCGGCGTGGCCGGCCTCGACGCGGTCGAGCGGTTCCACGTCAGCGCCTCGGCGCTGTCCACGTTCTCGATGCTGCAACTGCTCGTCTACGCCGCGATGCAGATCCCGGTGGGCCTGCTGGTGGACCGGTACGGCACCAAGAAGGTGCTGGTGGCGGGCTGTGTGCTGTTCACCCTGGGCCAGCTCGGCTTCGCCCTGGCGCCCTCGTACGGCATGGCGCTGGTCTCCCGGGCGCTGCTCGGCTGCGGCGACGCGCTCACCTTCCTCAGCGTGCTGCGGCTCGGGGCGCGCTGGTTCCCCGCGCGGCGCGGGCCGCTGATCGGCCAGCTCGCCGGCCTGATCGGCCAGGGCGGCAACGTGGTCTCCACGCTGGTGCTCTCCCGGGCGCTGACCGAGTTCGGGTGGACGGCCTCGTTCGTCGGCAGCGCGCTGTGCGGCGTCGTGGTGCTGGTGCTGACCCTGCTCTTCCTCAAGGACCACCCGGACGGCCACGGCACCGAGCGGGGCGGCCACCGGGGCGTGGCGTACGTGCGGCGGCAGATCGCGGAGTCCTGGCGGGAGCCGGGGACGCGGCTCGGGATGTGGACGCACTTCACCACGCAGTTCCCGGCGATGGTCTTCCTGCTGCTGTGGGGCATGCCGTTCCTGGTCGAGGACCAGGGCATGGACCGGGCCCGGGCCGGCACGCTGCTGACGGTGATCGTGCTCTGCAACATGGTCGTCGGCGTGCTCTACGGGCAGCTCATCGCCCGCCGCCACGGGGCGCGGATGCCGCTGGCGCTGGGCACGATCGGGTCCACGGCGGTGGTGTGGGCGGTGCTGCTGGCCTGGCCGGGACGGGCGCCGGTCGCCGTGTTCGTGCTGCTGTGCCTGGTGCTGGGGGCGTGCGGCCCCGCGTCGATGATCGGGTTCGACTTCTCCCGGCCGGCGAATCCGGCGGAACGGCAGGGGACGGCGTCGGGCATCACCAACATCGGGGGCTTCACCGCGTCGATGACCACGCTGCTGGCCGTCGGGGTGCTGCTGGACCTCACGGGGGACGACTACCGGGTGGCGTTCTGCGTGGTGTTCGTGATCCAGGCGCTGGGGGTCTCGCAGATGCTGCGGCTGGGCGGCGCGGCGGCCCGGCGGGAGCGGGACCGGCTCGGCGCGGGGCGCGTCGCGGCGGTCCACAAGCCGTAGCCGCGCGGGGGCGACGGGCGTGCCGCGCGGTCCGCGGTGCGGCACCTGTCGCCCCACCTCGCCGCGGCCATGGCTTGAGCCCCGTCCTGCCACGCGGGACCTGTGCCTGACCCCGGCCTGCGGGGGCCTGTGCCGCGTTCTCGCCCTGCGGGGGCCTGTGCTGCGTTCTCGCCGTGGGGGCTGTGCCGCGCTCTCGCCGAGCGGGGGCTGTGCCGCATCCCGGCGTGCGAGGCCTGTCCCGCGCCTGGGGCCGTTCGGGGCTCGTCCCCACCCTGCCGCCGTGGGGTTCCGTCTCCCCATCAGCGCGCGGGTCCGTGCCGCACCCCACCGCGCGGGTCCGTGCCGCGCCCCACCGCGCGGGTCCGTGCCGCGCCCCACCGCGCGGGTCCGTGCCGCGCCCCACCGCGCGGGTCCGTGCCTCACCGTGCCGCGCCCCGCCGCGCGGGACCTGTGCCCGGCCCCGTCACGCGCGGCCTGTCCTCCCCTCCGCGCTGCCCGTCGCGTCGCCGCGTGGTGCCCGCGCCGGCCTCCGCCGGGGGCGGTGACTACAGGGTGACCGGGAACTCGCGGAGGATGGCGGCCGTGAGGTCGAGGTCGCCCTCCTGCTTGACGTGGTCGGCGACCGCGGCCGGCTTCACGCGGCCGCAGGCGAGGAGCACGTAGGTCTCCCAGTCGAGGGTGAGGGTGGCCGCGGGGCCGAGCGCGGGGGCGGTCTCGACGGTGCCGCGGCCGCGGATGTCGACCCGCACCGTGCGCAGGAACTCCACCGGACCGTTGACGTCGAAGACCACGGCCGAGCTCCGCGGCGCGCCCGCCCGCTCGGCGACCACCTCGGGCAGCGCGTCCAGCAGGTGGTCGCGGGCGACCAGCGCGCCCGGGGAGTCCAGGTTCCCCGGCACGCCGAGCGCCGCCCGCAGGTCCTGCTCGTGGACCCAGACGTCGAAGGCGTGGCGGCGCATCGACTCCTCGAGGGTGATCTCCCGGCCCAGGGGGCCGCGCACCACCGCGTCCGGCTGCCGGGAGTCGTTGCGCAGCTGCCGGTTGCGGCGGATGACCGTGTACTCCAGCTCGGCGGTCATCTCCGGCGCCGTGTGGTGGCGCCGGACGTCGACCTGCATCTCCATGTACCGCTGGTGGTCGGTCGTCACGTGGTACAGGTCGCGCGGCAGGGAGTGGATCGGCCGGGGGTCGCCGAGCATCTCGCAGTCCAGCCCGATGACGTGCGAGACGATGTCGCGGACGGACCAGCCCGGGCAGGGCGTCCGCCGGTTCCACTCGGGCTCCGCGAGGGTCTGCACCAGCTCGGATATCGCCTCGATCGAGTGAGTCCAGGCGTCGGCGTAGGGCTGAAGGGCAGGATGCAGACTCACGGAACGGGACCCCTCGGGCGGTTGGTACTCGGGCAGTGCCAGCGTCTTGGAGAGCTAAGTTACGCTGCGGGGAGGTGCCCCGGCAGATGTTTCGTGTGACGATCGTAGAGCCGGGCGGACAACTCGACGGCCAGGACGGTGGTACGGTGCGCGCCTCTCTTCTCCAGATGCGTGTGGACGGGAGCGAGTCGGCCGAGGAGCGCCGGGTGCGCGCCTCCGCGCTGGTGCGGCAGCAGGCCGGGGCGGACCTGGTCGTGCTGCCGGAACTGTGGACCACCGGGGCGTTCGCCTTCGAGGAGTTCGACGCCCACGCCGAGCCGCTGCGGGGCCCCACCCACGAGGCCATGGCGCGGGCCGCCCGCGAGGCCGGGGTCTGGCTGCACGCCGGGTCGGTCCCGGAACGCGCCGAGGACGGGACGCTGTACAACACCGCCCTGGTCTTCGCGCCCACCGGCGAACTCGCCGCCTCCTACCGGAAGATCCACCGCTTCGGCTTCGACAAGGGCGAGGCCGTGCTGATGGGCGCGGGCGGTGATCTGGTCACCGTGGAGCTGCCGGAGACCACGCTGGGGCTGGCCACCTGTTACGACCTCCGTTTCCCGGAACTCTTCCGCGGGCTCGTCGACGCGCGGGCGCAGACGCTGGTCGTGCCGGCCGGGTGGCCGGAACGGCGCCGCGCGCACTGGACGTTGCTCGCCCGTGCGCGGGCGGTGGAGAACCAGTGCTTCGTCCTCGCCTGTGGAACGGCCGGGACGCACGCGGGGGTTCCGCAGGCGGGTCACTCGATCGTGGTGGATCCGTGGGGCGAGGTCCTGGCCGAGGCGGG
This sequence comes from Streptomyces sp. NPDC047130, assembly GCF_040643475.1. Taxonomy (NCBI): domain Bacteria; kingdom Bacillati; phylum Actinomycetota; class Actinomycetes; order Kitasatosporales; family Streptomycetaceae; genus Streptomyces; species Streptomyces sp. NPDC047130. Next base: position 61,550 of record NZ_JBEYUK010000020.1, read on the forward strand.
CGCCGACGAGGAGGTCCTGACCGTGGAGTTCGACCCAGCGAGGACCGTCGCCGACACCCGCGAGAAGTTCCCCGTGCTCAGGGACCGCCTGCTCGGCCTGCCGAAGCCGCCCCGTCCGGCGGTCTGACGGCCCCGGCGCCCGCGGCGCCGCGAACGGCACGACGCCGTGCCCCGGAGTCCGGGACACGGCGTCGCCTCGTACTGCTCCGACGCGGGCGTCAGTTGGTGAAGTACAGGTACTTCCAGGAGCCGTGCGTCGTCGAGTTGACGTTGTCGCCGGAGGAGCTGTTGATGTAGCTCGTCCGGACACGGAACTTGACGCCGGCCTGGCCGGAGGCGCCCAGGTTCACCGTGATCTTGCCGGTGCTGGGGATCCGGAAGTACTCCGAGACGCCGGTGCGCCAGGCGCCGTTGTAGTACATCTGCACCTCGTACCGCACCGACCGGCCCGGGTAGTAGCTCATCGTGGTGCCGACGTGCACGTCCTTGGTCTTGCGGAACCAGTAGTAGTTGTGCGAGCCGACGTAACCGGTCTTGTAGTGGTTGGAGACCGAGTTGGAGATGCTGACCTTGGCGTAGCCGACCGACTTGACCGTCTTGCTCGCGTACTTGGCGTCGCCCTTGAAGACGGCGGTCACCGTGGTGTCGCGCTTCATGTCCACGACGGCCGAGATGTTGCCGCTGGAGTTGACCTTGCCGGTCTTGATCAGCTTGTTGGGCTTGTCGGAGCCGTAGGGGTTGGCCCAGATCTCGACCGTGCGGTTGGAGTACGTCTTGCCCAGGTGGGCGGTGAACGTGACGTCCTTGCCGTACGAGTACACCTTGCCGTTGTTGTTCAGCGTCAGCGAGGTGGCCGTGCGCGGGATGGAGACGGTGTCCGACTTGACGGCCGAGGTGTGCTTGGCGTCGCCGGCGTACGTCACCCGGTAGACGACGTCCCCGCCGGCCGGCGGGGTGTCCGTGAAGCTGAACGTGCCGTCCGCCTTGGCCGTCACGCTCGGCAGCGCCTTGCCGCTGGGGCTGGCCACGTCGATGCGGGCGACCGACAGCTTCACCCCGGCCGGCAGCGGGACCGTCGCCGTGATCTTGCCGGTGACGGTGAGCTTGGTGCCGATCTTGCCCTTGGAGGGCGCGCTGACCGTCAGGGTCGGGACGTTGAGCTTCGGGCCGCTGAACGCCTTCAGGACGTACGTCCCGTTCGACGCGACCAGCGCGAAGAGCCGCGAGGCGTCCGGCGCCCACTCGACGTCGGCGGTGGTGCCGCCGGCCGAGAGGGTGCGCAGCGGCTTGGTGCCCTTGGGGGCGAAGACGGAGATCGTCCCGCCGCCCCAGGGGTCGTAGGCGGCGACGGTGCCGTCCGCGTTGATGTCCGCGCGGGAGCCGTAGTACGCCTCCGACGGGTACTCGCCGGCGACGGAGAACACGCCGCCCGCGTAGGTCAGGCGCCGGGTGCCGTCGACCAGCAGCTCGCCGCCGGGAGCCACGTCCACGTCGTTGAGGAACTCGCCCCACGGCTTGCCGCTGCCGCGGGCCAGCATCACCGGCGTACCGGAGGAGACGTCCAGGACGACGGTGTGGCTGCCGCTGGTGGTGGTCGAGCCCATGGCCAGGAGGCCGGGGGAGGACGGGTCGGTGTCCACGACGGCAGCGCCGTGCAGCTGGTGGGAGGGGATGAGCCCCAGCCTGACCGGGCCGTCGTCCTCCGCCGCCGCGGAGAACTCCGCCGGGGCGGGCTCGGTGGGCACCGCGGGCGGCTCGGTGGGCTCGACCGGGGGCTCGGTCGGCTCCACGGGCGGTTCGGTCGGGTCGACCGGGGGCTCCGTGGGCTCGACGGGCGGCTCGGTGGGCTCGACCGGGGGCTCCGTGGGCTCCACGGGCGGTTCGGTCGGGTCGACCGGAGGCTCGGTCGGGTCGACGGGCGGCTCGGTGGGCTCGACCGGCGGGGTCCAGTCCGGGTCGACCGAACCGAGGTTGCCGTCCCACTGGTCGCCGTAGCTGAACCAGACCTTGCCCGAGGTGAAGGCGATGTCGCGCGGGCCCTCGGTGGTGTCGACGGCCCAGCGGTTCTTGACGGTGAGCGTGCCGGCGTCGAAGGCCACGATCTCGTGGCTTCCGGCGGCCGCCGCGTACAGCGTGGAGCCGTCGTCGGACAGGACGAGGCCGCTGACGTCGGGGACGCCGGCGACCTTCTTGATCGTGGCGCCGGACCAGTCGGCGGCGGTGATGGTGCCGGTGCCGCGGTCGGCGACGAAGACGCGCTGGAGGCCCGCGTGGGCCACCATGCCGCCGGGAGTGGAGACGGACGTGGCGGCCGATGCGGTGCCGGCCGCGGTGACGGTCAGCGCCGCCGAGCTGAAGAGGACGGCCAGAGCCGTCGCGGTGGAGATGCTGCGCCTACGCACAGGTGGTGTACCCCCCAAGGGCCCCGGTGATCGCCGGGCACGAGGAGCGCGCGAGAACACACGCGTGACAGCGCCATCGGGTGGCGCCTGATGCACGCGGGGCGCGACTGCCGGAGGCAGCATATGTCGTGCCTGCGACAACCACCCACAGGGTTTCCCCTCACAATCTCCTAACCTTCCCCACGCTCCTTCTCCGCGAGCTGGATCACGCAGATCGCGACCGCGGACAGCAGCGCCGGATCGGCGTCCTCGCGGACGACGTCGATGCCGTAGGTGTCCCGCAGGGTGAGCCAGCGGCGGGAGATGACCGCGAGCATCTCGCCGCGGTGCTCCACGACGAACTCGCGGTCCGCGATCCTGCCGCTGACGTCCATCTCGGTGCCGTCGGCCAGGGCGACCTTGTAGTGGTTCCGCAGCAGCGACAGCGACTTCCTGCGGACGGTGGCCACGGTCTCGCCGTCGCGCTCGATCACCATCGTTCCGCGCAGGGCGACCATCTTCCGGTGGATCCGGTACAGCACCTGATCGGTGCGGCCGTGCTTCAGCTCGAAGGTCGCCCGCAGTCGCATCGCCTTTCCGTCGACCAGGTAGACCTTGTTGCCGTGCTCGTCCTCGATCCAGTAGTCGTCGCCCACGGCGACCATGCGTTCGCGCACCACGAGTCTCATGAACCATGGGGTTCCCCGTGGGCGGCCCGGAGACGCGGTGGGTCGTCCGAACGGCCTCACAGCCCCAGCCGGCCACCGTGTGATTCCGCGACGCGGAGGGTGTCCTGGAGGCACTCGGTCAGGCGGCGGTCGACCCAGGTGGCCTCCAGCGGCGTCATCCGGCCGGACGCGGGCATCCCGCGGGCCGGGGACAGCACGAGGGCCGGGGACAGCACGAGGGAGGCGTCCTCGAGCTGCCCCGGGCCTCCACGGCGACCGCCGCAGGGGCGTGACGGGGGCGGGGCCGGACCTCGCGCGGGACCGTCGCGGGCGCGTGGCACCCTGGAGGGATGAACGACTCCGCGCCCCGTCGCGCCCGCGTTCGCGCCCCCGAGCTGATCGGCAAGGGCGGCTGGCTGAACACGGGCGGCAAGCAGTACTCCCTCTCCGACCTGCGAGGACGCATCGTCGTCCTCGACTTCTGGACGTTCTGCTGCATCAACTGCCTGCACGTCCTGGACGAGCTGCGGGAGCTGGAGGAGAAACACCGCGACACCGTGGTGATCATCGGCGTGCACTCGCCGAAGTTCGTCCACGAGGCGGAGCACCAGGCGGTGGTCGACGCCGTGGAGCGCTACCACGTCGAGCACCCGGTGCTGGACGACCCGGAGCTGGCCACCTGGAAGCAGTACGCGGTCCGCGCCTGGCCGACGCTGGTCGTCGTCGACCCCGAGGGCTACGTCGTCGCCCAGCACGCCGGCGAGGGCCACGCGCACGCCATCGCGAAGCTGGTGGAGGAGCTGGAGGCCGAGCACGAGGCGAAGGGCACCCTGCGCCGCGGCGACGGCCCCTACGTGCCGCCGGAGCCCGAGCCGACCACCCTCCGCTTCCCCGGCAAGGCCCTGCTGCTGCCCGGCGGCAACCTGCTGGTCAGCGACACCACCCGGCACCGGCTGGTGGAGCTCGAGGCGGACGGCGAGACCGTGGTGCGGGTGATCGGCGCCGGTGACCGCGGCCTGGCCGACGGCGACGCCGCCACCGCCCGGTTCAACGAGCCGCAGGGTCTGGCCCTGCTGGACGACACCACCGTGGTCGTCGCGGACACCGTCAACCACGCGCTGCGGCGCCTGGACCTCACCACCGGCGAGGTCACCACGGTCGCCGGCACGGGCCGGCAGTGGATGCAGGGCGAGCCGGCCTCCGGGCCCGCCCGCGAGGTCAGCCTCTCCTCGCCGTGGGACGTCGCCCACTGGCGCGGCAGGGTGTGGATCGCCATGGCCGGTGTCCACCAGCTGTGGGCCTGGGACCCGGCGACCGGCACGGTCGAGGTGACCGCGGGCACCACCAACGAGGGCCTGGTCGACGGGCCCGGACGCGAGGCGTGGTTCGCGCAGCCCTCCGGGCTGGCGGTCTCCGTGGACGGCGAGCGGCTGTGGCTGGCGGACTCCGAGACCAGCGCGCTGCGGTGGGTGGACGCCGAGGGCGCCGTGCACACGGCGGTCGGCACCGGCCTGTTCGACTTCGGCCACCGTGACGGCGAGGCGGGGCAGGCGCTCCTCCAGCATCCGCTGGGCGTGACCCCGCTGCCCGACGGCTCGGTGGCGGTCAGCGACACCTACAACCACGCGCTGCGCCGCTACGACCCCGCCTCCGGCGAGGTCACCACGCTCGCCACCGATCTGCGCGAGCCCAGCGACGCCGTGCTGGCCGGCGAGGACATCGTGGTCGTGGAGTCGGCCCGGCACCGGCTGACCCGGCTGCGGCTGCCGGACGAGGCGGTGCGGGTGGAGTCGGTCGCGCACCGCACGCAGCGCGCGGCGACCGAGGTGGCCCCGGGCAAGCTGGAACTGGACGTGATCTTCCAGGCGCCCGCGGGCCAGAAGCTGGACACCCGCTACGGGCCGTCCACCCGGCTCCTGGTCTCCTCGACCCCGCCCGAGCTGCTGCTCGCGGGCGAGGGCGCGGACACCGACCTGGGCCGGGTCCTGGAGCTGAACCCCGCCGTCACCGAGGGCGTGCTCCACGTCTCCGCGATGGCCGCCTCCTGCGACGACGACCCGGAGAACGAGTACCCCGCCTGCCACGTGCACCAGCAGGACTGGGGCGTCCCGGTGCGCCTCACGGCCGACGGGGCGACCCGTCTGCCGCTGGTGCTGGCCGGGCTGGACGCGTAAGGACGCGCCGGACGCGAGGACGCGCGAGGGCGGGCGGGAAGCGCGCGTTCACCGACGCGTGGGGCGTGCGGGAGCCCCGTCAGTAGTGACGGCGGGGCTCCTCCTCGACCACCGGGGCGGTGGTGGGCATGACCACGCGACGGCGCCGCGCGATGCTGGTGAACGTCGCCACGCCGATCAGCCCGACCAGCATCAGGATGATGCCGACGAGGTCGACGTTGACCCCGCTCATCTCCCAGTCGGTGGCGAAGGTGAGAATCGCTCCCACCGCGATCAGGACGATGCAGCCGCCGAGTCCCATGAGTTGTGTCTCCTTCGTGAGGATCCGTGTCAACTCCGGTTACCCGGGCGGCTGCCGCCCATGTGTCACAAGGCCTCCGCTACCCCTGGAGGAACGCCGCCAGCGCGTTGGCGAGCAGGAACGGGTCGTCGGCGGCGCACAGTTCGCGGGCGCTGTGCATCGACAGGATGGCCACGCCGATGTCGACGGTGCGGATGCCGTGGCGGGCCGCGGTGATCGGGCCGATGGTGGTGCCGCACGGCATCGAGTTGTTGGACACGAAGGACTGGTAGGGCACTTCGGCCTTCTCGCAGGCGCCCACGAACACCGCGCGGCCCGAACCGTCGGTCGCGTAGCGGTTGTTGACGTTCACCTTGAGGATCGGCCCGCCGCCGGCCCGCGGGTGGTGCGTCGGGTCGTGCCGCTCCGCGTAGTTGGGGTGCACGGCGTGACCGGTGTCGGAGGAGAGGCAGACGGTGCCGGCGAGGGCGCGCGCCCGGTCCTCCGCGGTGCCGCCGCGGGCCAGCACGGAGCGCTCCAGCACGGTGCCGAGCAGCGGGCCGTCGGCGCCGGTGTCGGACTGGGAGCCGGTCTCCTCGTGGTCGAAGGCGGCCAGGACCGGGATGTACGGGAGGTCGTCGAGTCCCGCCACGGCCGCCAGCGCGGCCGTTCCGGCGTGCACGGAGAGCAGGTTGTCCATCCGCGGGCCGGCCACGAGTTCGCGGTCCCGGCCCAGGTAGGCGGGCGCTTCCACGGAGTGCGTCATCAGGTCCCAGCCGACGGTGGAGCCGCTCTCCAGGCCTGCCTCCCGCTCCAGGAAGGAGATCAGGTCGCCCTCGGCGACGTCGTCGCCCAGGCCCCAGACCGGCTGCATGTGGCGCTGCTGGTCCAGCTTGAGGCCCTCGGTGTGCACCGAGCGGTCCATGTGGACGGCGAGCTGCGGCACGCGCAGCAGCGGGCGGTCCACGTTCACCAGGCGGGTGGAGCCGTCGCGCAGGGTCAGCCGGCCGGCCAGGCCCAGGTCGCGGTCGAGCCAGGAGTTGAGCAGCGGCCCGCCGTAGATCTCCACGGCCACCTGGCGCCAGCCGTGCGCCCCGGAGTCCGGGAGCGGCTTGACCCGCAGGTTGGGGGAGTCGGTGTGCGCGCCGACGATGCGGAAGGGGGTGTGCGGGGCCGCGCCCTCCGGCACGTGCCAGGCGATCAGCGCGCCGCCGCGGATCACGTAGCGGCCACCGGCCGATCCGTCCCAGGCGTCCGTCTCCGACAACTCCCGGAAGCCTGCCTCCCGCAGCTTCCCGGCGGCGTTGGCCACCGCGTGGTACGGCGACGGGGAGGCCGCCAGGTAGGACATCAGGTCGTCGGTGTGCCCGCGGTCGAAGCGGATGGTTGCGCTCATGGGAGTCAGCCTAGAACCAGGGGAGCGAGGCGGGGCGGGGCGGTGCCGTGGCACCGCCCCGCCCCTGACGCGTCCCGGACCGCCGGGGAGACCCGGCGCCGGGTCAGAAGGCCTCTTCGGCCAGCTCCATGACGTCCAGGTCGACGCTCTGGGCGACCTTGCGGGCGTAGGTCACGCCCGGCAGCACGGTCCTGGCGAAGAACTTCGCCGCCGCGATCTTGCCGGTGTAGAACGCGACGTCCTTGCCGGTGGCGGTCTGCAGCTTCTCGACGGCCACGGCCGCGCCCTTGAGCAGCAGGTAGCCGACGATCACGTCACCGGCGGCCATCAGCAGGCCGGTGGTGTTCAGGCCGACCTTGTAGATGTTCTTGACGTCCTCCTGCGAGGCCATCAGGTCGTTGAGCATCTGGCCGACGATCGCCTCCAGCTCGCCGGCCGCGCGGCCGAGCTGCTCGCGGGCGGCGGCCAGGTCGTCACCGCCGATGTTCTGGCCGATGAAGGACTTGATGTCCTCGGCGATCGCGGTCAGCGGGGCGCCGCCGGTGCGGACGATCTTCCGGAAGAAGAAGTCCTGGCCCTGGATCGCCGTGGTGCCCTCGTAGAGGGTGTCGATCTTGGAGTCCCGGATGTACTGCTCGATCGGGTACTCCTGCAGGAAGCCGGAGCCGCCGAAGGTCTGCAGCGACTGGGCGAGCTGCTCGTAGCCCTTCTCGGAGCCGTAGCCCTTGACGATCGGGAGCAGCAGGTCGTTGAGGGCGTGCTCGGCGGAGGCGTCCTCGCCGTTCGCCTCCTTGACCTGGATGGCGTCCTGCACGGAGGCGGTGTACATCACCAGGGCGCGCATGCCCTCGGCGTACGCCTTCTGCGTGAGCAGCGAGCGGCGGACGTCGGGGTGGTGGGTGATGGTGACCTTCGGGGAGCCCTTGCCGCCGGCCAGGTCGTTGCCCTGGACGCGCTCCTTGGCGTACTCCAGCGCGTTGAGGTAGCCGGTGGAGAGGGTGGAGATCGCCTTCGTGCCGACCATCATGCGGGCGAACTCGATGATGAGGAACATCTGGCGGATGCCGTCGTGCTTGTCGCCGACCAGCCAGCCCTTGGCGGGGTGCTGGTCGCCGAAGGTCATCTCGCAGGTGTTGGAGGCCTTGAGGCCCATCTTGTGCTCGACGTTGGTGGCGTACACGCCGTTGCGCTCGCCCAGCTCGCCGGTCTCGAAGTCGAAGGTGTACTTCGGCACCATGAAGAGGGACAGGCCCTTGGTGCCGGGGCCGGCGCCCTCGGGGCGGGCGAGCACGTAGTGGATGATGTTCTCCGACATGTCGTGCTCACCGGACGTGATGAAGCGCTTCACGCCCTCGATGTGCCAGGAGCCGTCCTCCTGCTGGACCGCCTTGGTGCGGCCGGCGCCGACGTCGGAGCCCGCGTCGGGCTCGGTGAGCACCATGGTGGAGCCCCACTGCCGCTCGACGGCGATCTCCGCGATCCTCTTCTGGACGTCGTTGCCCTCGTCGAAGAGGACGCCGGCGAAGGCCGGGCCGGAGGCGTACATCCAGATGGCCGGGTTCGAGCCGAGCAGCAGCTCCGCGTAGGACCAGATGAGCGAGCGCGGCGCCGGGGTGCCGCCGATCTCCTCGGGCAGGCCCAGACGCCAGTACTCGGAGTCCATGAAGGCCTGGTAGCTCTTCTTGAAGGACGCCGGGACGGGCGCGGTGTTGGTGGCCGGGTCGAACACCGGCGGGTTGCGGTCCGCGTCGGCGAAGGACTCGGCCAGCTCGTTCTCCGCGAGGCGGGCGATCTCCGCGAGGATGCTGCGCGCGGTGTCGACGTCCATCTCCGCGAACGGGCCGGTGCCGTACAGCTTGTCGCGCCCGAGCACCTCGAAGAGGTTGAACTCGATGTCGCGGAGGTTCGACTTGTAGTGCCCCATCGACGGCTCCGTAAGGGATCGGTAGCGGATTCCGGCGGTCTACCGGCAAGTAACAACGATGATGCTACCCGTCGGTAATAAGCCGCAACCCCGCTTGGGTCATCTGTGACTCAGTAGTCTTTGCCGTATGTACGGCTACGATCCGAACGCCGGCGCCCAGCAGCAGTACGCCCCGCCGCCGCAGCAGCACCAGCAGCAGCCGATGGGCGGCATGAGCGGCGGTTACGGTCAGCCGCAGCAGCCGCTCTACCCCGAGCCCTCCGCGCCCGCCCCGCCCTCCCTCGCCGACGCGGTGCGCGCCTTCACCACCGGGGCGATGGCGGCTGAGGACTTCCACCAGGTCTTCGCCACCTCCAAGGTCTACTGCCCGCGCGGTGACAACCCGGGCTTCCTGGCGCTGCACAACACCCAGCAGCCGGTCATCCCGATGTTCACCTCGCTCAAGGAGCTGCGCCGGTACGCGGGCAAGGAGTCCAAGTACTTCGTGATCACCGGGTCCGAGGTGCTGGACCTGCTGCCCTCGGGCTACGGCTTCGTGCTCGACATGGAGGGCGAGCACCGGATGGTGTTCGACGCCCACACCGTGGAACAGATGGTCGATTTCGCGATGCGGCGAATGTACAGCTGACCCCTCGGGTGCGCGGGGATCCGCGGTGGATCCGCGAGGGAGCCGAGGTGGACCGCGAGGATCCGCGCAGGTCCGCGCAGGTCCGCGCGGGTCCGCGAGATGTCGAGGAGCGCGGTTCGTGAGGGCCCGGAGGCAGTCGCCTCCGGGCCCTTTCGCGTGCCGCCGCGCGCCCCGGGCGGAGGTGCGCCCCGAGAAAGTTCAAGAATCAACTAGCAGAAAGTTCAACGATCAACTAACCTGAGGTCGTCGAGGAACGCGCCGCACAGGAGGTAGCACGCCATGCCCGCCGTGACCGTAGAGAACACCCTGGCCCTGCCGCGCGTCACCGCGCCCGCCGAGGCCGCCGCCCGCCCCGTGCTGACCGTCACCACCGCGCCCACCGGGTTCGAGGGCGAGGGCTTCCCGGTGCGCCGCGCCTTCGCCGGCATCGCGTACCGGCACCTGGACCCGTTCATCCTGATGGACCAGATGGGTGAGGTGGAGTACGCGCCGGGCGAGCCCAAGGGCACGCCCTGGCACCCGCACCGCGGCTTCGAGACCGTCACCTACATCATCGACGGCGCCTTCGACCACCAGGACACCCACGGCGGCGGCGGCTCGATCACCAACGGCGACACCCAGTGGATGACGGCGGGCAGCGGCCTGCTGCACATCGAGGCGCCGCCGGAGCAGCTGGTGGTCTCCGGCGGGCTCTTCCACGGGCTCCAGCTCTGGGTGAACCTGCCGGCCAAGGACAAGATGATGACCCCCCGCTACCAGGACATCCGCGGCGGCACGGTCAAGCTGCTGACCACCCCGGACGGCGGCGCGCTGCTGCGCGTCATCGCCGGAGAGCTGGACGGCCACCGCGGGCCGGGCATCACCCACACGCCCATCACGATGATCCACGCGACCGTCGCCCCGGGTGCCGAGGTCACGCTGCCGTGGCGCGAGGACTTCAACGCCCTCGCCTACGTGCTGGCCGGGCGCGGCTCGGTGGGCGCGGAGCGGCGGCCGCTGCACATGGGCCAGGCGGCCGTCTACGGCAACGGGTCCTCGCTGACCTTCCGGGCGGACGAGCGGCAGGACGCGCACACCCCCGACCTGGAGATCGTCCTGCTCGGCGGGCAGCCGATCCGGGAGCCGATGCAGCAGTACGGGCCGTTCGTGATGAACACCCGCCAGGAGCTGGCGCAAGCCTTCGAGGACTTCCAGAAGGGCCGCTTCGGGCAGATCCCGGCGGCCCACGGGATGACCGCGGAGGGCCCGCAGGGCTGACCCGGCCGGACCCCGCGAAGCCCCTCCGGACCCCGCGAAGCCCCCTCCGGACCCGCGAAGCCCATCCAAACCTCGCGACGCCCCTCCGGACCCCGCCGGACCGGTCGGACCCCTCCGACCGGTCGGCACGCCCAGGGGCCCCGCGGACGCGGAAAGGGTCCCTCAGGCCTCGGGCCCGGGGGACCCCGGCGGCGGCGGGGCGGGGGCCTCGGGGGTGCCGGGGGGCTCGTGGAGTTCGAACCAGATGGTCTTGCCGGACCCGCGCGGGTCGACGCCCCAGGTGTTGGCGAGGATCTCGATCAGGAACAGGCCGCGCCCCGAGGAGGCCAGCTCCCCGGGGTCGCGGCGGTGCGGCAGCGAGTCGCTGGCGTCGGTGACCTCCACCCGCAGCCGTCGCGCCCCCGCCGTCCCGGTGACCCGAGCCAGCAGGGTGGCGTCGTGGTCGGTGTGCATCAGGACGTTGGCCAGCATCTCGGAGGTCAGCAGCACCGCGGAGTCCACCTGGTCCGGGTCGCGCCAGTCGTGCAGCAGCTGCCGCAGCTCCTCGCGGGCGTCCGCGATGCGGTCCGGCTTGTCCTGGGCGACCGTCGCGGCCATCCGGCGGGACGGCTCCCTGGCCGCCTGGCCGAGGGACAGCCGGTGCAGCAGCACGAAGGCGATGTCGTCCTCGCGGCGGTCGGGCAGCGGGCCGGGGCGGTGGTACGAGTCGGGGCCCAGCACCCCGGAGACCAGGGTGTCGGCGAGGTCCTCCATGTCCTCGTCGTCGGCGGACTCCAGGATGTCCCGGACCCGCTCCCAGCCGGTCAGCAGGTCGTGCCCGCCGGTCTCGGCCAGGCCGTCGGTGCACAGCAGCAGGGTCTGGTCCGGCTCCAGCGTGAACTCGGTGATGGGGTAGTCCGGGTCGGCCCAGACGCCCAGCGGCACCCCGCCGGCGGTCGGCCGGAGCAGGACCGTGCCGTCGGCGAGCCGGATCGCCGGGTCGAGGTGGCCCGCCCGGGCCATGGTGAGCACGCCCGTGCCGGGGTCGACCTCGACGTACAGGCAGGTGGCGAAGCGGTCGTCCCCCAGGTCGTCGGCGTCGTTGACGCCGTGCAGGAACCGGGAGGCCCGGGAGAGCACCGCGTCCGGGGGGTGCCCCTCGGAGGCGTAGGCGCGCAGCGCGATGCGGAGCTGGCCCATCAGGCCCGCCGCCCGCACGTCGTGGCCCTGGACGTCGCCGATGACCAGGGCGAAGCGACCGCCGGGGCCGGTGGCGGCGGTCGAGCCGGGCAGCGGGATCATGTCGAACCAGTCGCCGCCGACCTGGAGGCCGCCGCCGGTCGGCACGTAGCGGCCGCTGATCTCCAGGCCCGGGATCTTCGGGCCCAGCCGCGGCAGCATCGACGCCTGGAGCCCCTGGGTGAGCTCGCGCTCGGTCTCCGCGGTGCCCGCTCGGGCCAGGGCCTGGGCCAGCATCCGGGCGACGGTGGTGAGGATGGAGCGCTCGTCGGGCGTGAACTTCACCGGGTGCGCGAAGCCGGCCATCCAGGCGCCCATCGTCCGGCCGCCCACCACCAGCGGCAGGAACGCCCAGGACCGCCGGTGGAACTGCGCGGCCAGCGGCCAGCCGCCGGGGTACCGGGACCGGTACTCCTCGGGCGAGCGGAGGTACACGGCCCGGCCGGTGCGGATCACCTCGGCGGCGGGATAGTCCGTGTTCACCGACATCTCGGTGAAGGGGCCCTCGTCGCCGTCGGACTGGCCGTGGTGCCCGACCACCGTCAGCCGGTCCCCCTCGACGCCGAAGACCGCCAGGCCGTCCGGGGAGAACCCCGGCATCGACAGTCCCGCGGCGACCCGCAGCACGTCCTGCGTCGACGGCGCCTCGGCCAGTGCCCGGCCCGCGTCCAGCAGGAACGCCTCCCGGTTGCGCCGCCAGTCGCCGATCACCGGCCCCTGGGGGGCGCCCTGGCCCGCGTCGCCGATCTCCTGGATCAGCCCGACGACCTCGTACGAGTCGCGGAGCGCGTCGTACGTCGGACGGCAGCGGGTGCGCAGGGTCCGCAGCACCCGGTCCTGCCCGCCCATCACCCGGATCCGCGCCTCCGCGAGCGTGTCCTCGGCCAGCGCCAGCTGGACGACGCCCAGCATCTCGTTCCAGTCCTCGGGGTGCAGCCGGGCCCTGACCTGGGCCTCCCGCAGCACCACCGGCTCGGCGGGCAGACCCAGCAGCCGGGCCGCCTCGGCGTCGGCGACGATCCTGTCGGCGGCCGTGTCCCACTGCCAGAGGCCGATCGAGAGACTCGACAGGACCTCCGTGACCTTCTCGGCCGGCAGGGGATCGTGGTGGCGCATTGCTCCACTGTAGGAAGACGGTGAGCAAGGCTGCCATCCGAGGCGAAGGCGATTGTTCCGGACGGCCGTCCGCCAACAGGGCGTGAGCGGGCGCCCCAGGGTTCCTCCCCCGGTGACGGGGGAGGAAGCCCGGGGCGGGGGCGTCCGGCTCACCTCACCAGCGCGGCACCTCGCAGGTCACCCAGACGCGTACCTCCGCGTCCTCGGTGCCGGGGTTGGTGAACAGCTGCTGCGGCGGCTGCTGCCACGCGGGATAGAGGTTGGTGCCGGTGGCGTGGACCCCCGACGCCGGGTCGACGGCGGCGCCGCCGACGGCGGCCAGGCCCTCGGGCCAGGGGCACCACTGCGGGACCTCCACCACGTAGTTGTCCGTCCCGGCGGGGACGGTCGCGTTGAACTCGAACACCTCGAAGAACGGCGGCATCGTGGGCCCGGGCGGTCCGGGCTCGCCCTGCGGCCCTTCCGGCCCCGGCTCACCCTGCGGGCCCGCGGGCCCGGGTTCGCCCTGGGGCCCCGCGGGTCCCGCCTCACCCTGGGGTCCGGTGGCACCGGTCTCCCCCTGGGCGCCCTCCGGCCCCGCGGGTCCGGGTTCGCCCTGGGGTCCCGCGGGTCCGGCCTCACCCTGCGGGCCCGCCGGCCCGGTCTCGCCCTGCGGGCCGGCGGGGCCGGTGTCGCCGGTCGCGCCAGGCGGGCCTTCGGGGCCCGCGGGTCCGGGTTCGCCCTGGGGTCCGGCGGGTCCGGTGTCTCCGGCGGGTCCGGTTTCGCCCGGGGGGCCTTCGGGACCTGCGGGTCCGGGTTCGCCCTGGGGTCCGGCGGGTCCGGCGGGTCCGGTGTCTCCTGCGGGGCCGGTTTCGCCCGGGGGGCCTTCGGGGCCCGCGGGTCCGGGTTCGCCTTGCGGTCCCGTCGCGCCGGGTTCACCCGCGGGGCCGGTTTCGCCCTGGGGCCCTGTGGCGCCGGTTTCGCCCGGAGGGCCTGCGGGGCCCGCCGGGCCGGTTTCGCCTTGCGGGCCGACGGGGCCCGTCTCTCCCGCGGGGCCGGGTTCGCCCTGGGGTCCGGCGGGTCCGGTCGCGCCCGGTTCTCCTTGCTCACCTTGCGGTCCGGGCGGCCCCTCCGGCCCTGCCGGTCCCTCCGGTCCGGGCGGTCCGGGCGGGCCAGGGGGACCGGGCTCACCCCCGCCGTGGCCGCCTCCGCCGTGGCCACCCCCGTGACCACCACCCCCGTGGCCCCCTCCGCCGTGGCCGCCACCGCCGTCGTCGTCACCGTGGGCGACGGGTACGGACGATGACTCCGCCGCCGTCGTGACCGTCACGGCGGCGGCCTCGGCCGTGCCCACGGCCAGGCCGGCCACCAGGCCCGGAACCGTCAGCGCGAGCAGCAGTGCGCGCCGTCGGCGCCCCGGTATCCCTCGCAGGGCATGTCGTGTCATACGGACTCCTCGGTCAGGGGGACAAAAGCCCGAACACGCACAGACAAGCACGCCAAAAGGGCAAAGGGGGCGTCACGCGTGGTGGCCGGGTGAACGGCGGACCCCCGCCCGCCCGCGGAGGCGACGGCGGCCTCCGGGGCGGGCGAAACCAAGGGGAAGGGGTGACAGGGTGACCGGTACCCTGGGAGGGCCCGGCCGAGCCATGCCGGGAGACCCCACTTCCACGAAGACTGGATGAACGACGATGCATCGGTACAGGTCCCACACCTGCGGCGAGCTCCGCGCCTCTGACGTCGGCACCGACGTCCGGCTGAGCGGCTGGCTGCACAATCGGCGCGACCTGGGCGGCATCCTCTTCATCGATCTGCGCGACCACTACGGCATCACCCAGCTGGTGGCCCGTCCCGGCACCGCCGCGTACGAGGCGCTGGACAAGATGTCCAAGGAGTCGACCGTCCGGGTGGACGGCAAGGTCGTCTCCCGCGGCGAGGAGAACGTGAACGCCGACCTGCCGACCGGTGAGGTCGAGGTCGAGGTCTCCGAGGTGGAGCTGCTGGGTGCCGCCGCCCCGCTGCCGTTCACCATCAACGCCGAGGACGGGGTGAACGAGGAGCGCCGTCTGGAGTACCGCTTCCTCGACCTGCGCCGCGAGCGCATGCACCGCAACATCATGCTGCGCACCGCCGTCATCTCCGCCATCCGGCACAAGATGACCGCGCTCGGCTTCAACGAGATGGCGACGCCGATCCTCACCGCGACCAGCCCCGAGGGCGCCCGCGACTTCGTCGTGCCGTCGCGCCTCAACCCGGGCCGGTTCTACGCGCTGCCGCAGGCCCCGCAGCAGTTCAAGCAGCTGCTGATGATCTCCGGCTTCGACCGCTACTTCCAGATCGCGCCCTGCTTCCGCGACGAGGACGCCCGCGCCGACCGCTCGCCGGGCGAGTTCTACCAGCTCGACGTCGAGATGAGCTTCGTCGAGCAGGAGGACGTCTTCCAGCCGATCGAGAAGCTGATGACCGAGCTCTTCACCGAGTTCGGCAACGGCCGCGAGGTCACCTCGCCGTTCCCGCGGATCCCGTTCCGCGAGTCGATGCTGAAGTACGGCTCCGACAAGCCGGACCTGCGCGCCAAGCTGGAGCTCGTCGACATCACCGACGTCTTCGAGGGCTCCGACTTCAAGGCGTTCGCCGGCAAGCACGTCCGCGCCCTGCCGGTGCCGGACGTGGCCGCCCAGCCGCGCAAGTTCTTCGACCAGCTCGGCCAGTTCGCGGTCGACCTGGGCGCGCAGGGCCTGGCCTGGGTCCGTGTCGCCGAGGACGGTTCGCTGACCGGCCCGATCGCCAAGTTCCTCACCGAGGAGAACGTCGCCGAGCTGACCAAGCGCCTGGGCCTGGCCGCCGGTCACGCCGTCTTCTTCGGCGCCGGCGAGTTCGACGAGGTCTCCAAGATCATGGGCGCGGTCCGCGTCGAGGCCGCCAAGCGGGCCGGCCACTTCGAGGAGGGCGTCTTCCGGTTCTGCTGGATCGTCGACTTCCCGATGTACGAGAAGGACGAGGAGACCGGCCGGATCGACTTCTCGCACAACCCGTTCTCCATGCCGCAGGGCGGCATGGACGCGCTGGAGAACCAGGACCCGCTGGACATCCTGGCCTGGCAGTACGACATCGTCTGCAACGGCGTGGAGCTCTCCTCCGGCGCGATCCGGAACCACGAGCCGGAGATCATGCTGAAGGCGTTCGAGATCGCCGGCTACGACGCCGAGACGGTCGAGCGCGAGTTCGCCGGCATGCTGCGCGCGCTGCGCTTCGGCGCCCCGCCGCACGGTGGCATCGCCCCGGGCGTGGACCGCATCGTGATGCTGCTGGCCGACGAGCCGAACATCCGCGAGACCATCGCCTTCCCGCTCAACGGCAACGCCCAGGACCTGATGATGGGCGCCCCGACCGAGCTGGACGAGGCCCGTCTGCGCGAGCTGCACCTCTCGGTGCGCAAGCCGCAGCCGAAGTAGGTTCTTGTCGTGCCGAACGGGCTCCTCCCCGGCCGTCGTGGCCGGGGAGGAGCCCGTTCGGCGTTCCAGGGGGTGAGGGGGCCGTGGCGTTGACGTTGGCGGACGTGCTGGCGCGGGTGGCGGCGACCGGCCGGCACGGGCCGGTGCGGGACGGGGCCTGGCTGGACGACGTCCGGGCGGTCTTCGGTGACCCGGTGGACGCCGGGCCGGTCACCGGCAGGCGGCGGTGGCCGCACCGGTGCTTCTACGGGGACCTGGAGTTCGCGGTGTGCCGCTGCGGGTGGGTGCACGTGGTGACGTTCCAGCCGGCCCGGGATCCGGTGGAGCTGCCCGACGCGGTGACGGGTGAGCCGGTCACCTACCGGGGCGGCGGCATCGGGCGGGCCGAGATGGAGGCCGCGCTGGAACGGGCCGGATGCGGGTGGGAGCCGGACGACCGGCCCGCACTGCGCGCCTACCAGCGGGACTTCGTCGTCCCGGGGACGGGCGTGCGGTTCGTCTTCGCCGTCCTCGGACAGGGCGGGACCGATCGACCGGCCGGAGCCGACGGCGCCGACGATGCCGGGCCCGCTCTGGAGCTGGCCAAGGTGGGCCTGCGCGGGGAGCCCGGGCACGACTGCGGCACCCGGGCGTGAGGCGCGGCCGGCGGATCGTCGGGACCTCGTGCGCCGGGCGGACCGGCGGATGTCTCCCGCGCGGCGGCGCGGTGCAACATGTTCACTCGGCCGAGTGAACGGCCGCCGCAGGAGGGAGGGGAGGGGTTTGGCTGGGTGCCTTCTCCTCGGTGGGTGGTTCATGGGGAGCACCGGGACCACCGGGGACGGACGTCCCAGGTGCCGGTGATGTCGGCGCGGAGAAGGTGAGTTCGACCCAGACGGTCTTGCGGGGCGACGGTCCCTGGATCACCCCCCAGTGGTCGGCGAGGGCGGCCACGAGGGACAGACCACGGCCGGCCTCCTCGGTGGTGCGGGCGGCGCGGAGCCGCGGCAACCGGTCACCGCGCGTGTCCGTGACCTCGATGCGGAGGGTGCCGCCGGGAGCGCGGAGGCGAAGCTGGAAGTTCCGGCCGGGGACGCGCCCGTGGGTGGCGGCGTTGTTGGCCAGCTCGGCCACGATGAGCCGCGCCGGGTCCAGGGGAAGCCCCCACGACCGCAGTTGCTCGGTGGCGAGCAGACGGGCGAGGCGGGCGCCACGCGGGGTGGGGGACAGCAGCACGCGGAAGTCGCGGAGGGGTTTCTCGTTCATGTCACTCAGCGTGGCCGCACCGGCCTACCGTGGGCGGTGACACGGTGGTTGCGTACGGTGACTGTCCGGCGCTTGTCCGGTGGTGTCCGGGCTTGTCGGGGCGTCGTGTGCGGGTAGGGCGTGGCTGGCTGGCACGAGGCGGGACGACGGAGGAGCGCGCATGTCGGTGGACGGAGAGGTTCGGCGGCTGAGGACCGAGGCCGACGAGCCGGGGTGGGAGGTGGACCCGGACGACGAGTGGGGACTTGCCGTCGTGGCCACCGTGGGGCGGCAGTTGCGGCTGCGGCGCGAGGCCGTGGGCATGCGTGCCGGCGACTTCGGCAAGGCCGTGGGGTACGGCGAGGACCTCGTCTACAAGATCGAGGGCGGCAAGCGGATTCCCCGGCCGGAGTACCTGGACAGGGCGGACGACGTACTGGACGCGGGCGGGCTGCTCGCCGCGATGAAGGACGACGTCGCGAAGGTCCGGTACCCGAAGAAGGTGCGGGACCTGGCGCAGATGGAGGCGCGAGCGGTCGAGATCGGCGTCTACGAGTGCAACATCATCGCCGGGTTGTTGCAGACCCCCGAGCACGCCCGGTCGGTCATCAGGGCGGCGCAGCCGCCGTACTCGCTCGACGACGTGGAGCGGATGGTCGCCGCGCGGCTGGCCCGGCAGTCGGTCTTCGACCGCGACCCGGCCCCTTCGATCCATTTCGTCCTTGAGGAAGCGCCGCTCCGCCGCCAGGTCGGAGGCACGAGAGCGTGGCGTCAGCAGCTCGAACGCCTGCTGGAGGTCGGGCGGTTGCACTACGTCACGCTTCAGGTGATGCCGACGAACACGGAAGCCCATCCCGGCCTGGACGGCAGGATCGAGTTGCTGAAGTTCGCGGACGGCACTGCGGCCGGTCGCTCCGATGGTGCGTTCAACGGTCGGCCGATCACCGACCCGAAGCAGCTGCACATTCTTGAGCTGCGGTATGGCACGATCCGGGCGCAGGCTCTTTCATCGAGGGAGTCGCTGGAGTTCATCGAGCAACTGCTGGGAGAGACATGATCCGCAAGGCCGCAGCGGGGGACGCCTCGGAACTGGCGTGGTTCAAAAGCAGTTACAGCGGTGGCACCGACGGCGAGTCCTGCGTCGAGATCGCCGCTGCCCCCGGCACCGTCCACGTCCGTGACTCGAAGTACCGCGACGTCGGCCCCCGGCTCGCGCTGGCGCCGGAGGCCTGGGCCGACTTCGTGGCGTACGCCTCGGCGAGCTGATCGCCGGGGACGGTCAGGCGTCGTGGGCGCCGTCCCACGGCGGTCCGAAGCCCAGGCGGTCGGGGTGGAGTTCGGCCCACTCGTCGCCCTCCTCCTCGGACTCGACGAGGAGGCCGAAGAGGACGCCGTCGAGGACGCGCCGGAAGGGACGGACCGCGATGTCGCCGTAGGCGCGGGACGGCAGGGTCTCCAGCAGCTTGGTCAGGTGGGCCTCGGCCTGGCCGAGGACCGCCGGGTCGCGCTGCTGGTCGGCCCAGGTGCCGCCGCACCAGACCTCGGTGTCGCGGTGGACGCCGTCCGCGTCGAAGGTGTGCAGGACGGCGTAGAGCCGCCGGTGCTGCTCCCACCCGTCGTCGGGGGAGTACCCGGCCGGGTAGGCGTACGTCACCGATGCCAGGAACTGGCCGTCGGCGTAGCGGCCGACGGTGGCCGTACGGCCGTCCGGCTCATGGGCGATCGGGATGACCTGGGGGATTGCCATGAGCGGCAACCTTAGGGCCGCCGCGTCGCGTTGCGAAGCCGGGGCGGTCGATACGTCCGGTACGGCGCGTATCTTCCGCTCCGGCACGCCGGACCGCCCTGGCCTTGGCCCGCCCCCCGGGGCCGCTCCCCGTGAGAGGGGGCGTGTCAGCCGGCGACGTACTGGGTGAGGATCGCCTGCACCTCGTAGATGTCCACGCCCTTGGTGAAGGTCTTCGTGATCGGCATCTGGGAGCCGGACACCCAGATCTTCAGCTCGGCGTCCAGGTCGAACGTGCCGGCTGTCTCGACGGCGAAGTGGGTGATCGAGCGGTACGGGATCGAGTGGTACTCGGTCTTCTTACCGGTGATGCCCTGCTTGTCGACCAGGATCAGACGGCGGTCGGTGAGCATGATGGTGTCGCGGATCAGCAGGTACGCGGCCCGCACCTGCTCGCCCTGGCCCAGCAGACGGGCGTAGTCGTGGGCCGCCTGGGCCGGGTCGATCGGGTGCGCGTTGCCGAAGAGTGCCATGTGGTCCCCCCACGTGTGGTGTTCCCACCGGTCAGAGACCTGACCGGTGTGTCCGGTGAGACGCCCGAGGCCCGGGAACGGTTGCGTTCCCGGGCCTCACGCGATGGTGGAGGGGGCGGTGTCACTCGCCGCCGAAGCGCTCCTTGTAGGCCTCGAGGTCGTCCTCGGTGAGCTTGGCGAAGAGCACCGGCGGCACGGTGAACGGGGTGCCCACCGGCACGGAGTTCAGCGCGCGGGCCTCCTCGGCGGACACCCAGGTGGCGGTGTCGCCGTCCAGCTGGAACGCCCCGCGCATGGCCTCGCAGCTGGCCGGGATGAACGGCTCGGAGACGACGGCGTACAGGTGGATCAGGTTCATCGCGGTGCGGAGCGTCAGCGCCGCGCCGTCCTTGTCGGTCTTGATCTCCAGCCAGGGGGCCTTCTCCTCCAGGTAGGAGTTGCCCGCCGACCACAGCGCGCGCAGCGCGGCCGCGGCCTTGCGGAACTGGAGGGCCTCCATCTGGGTCTCGTACTCGGCCAGCAGCCCGGCGATCTGCTCGCCCAGCCGCGCCTCGGCCTCGCCGGGCTCGCCGCCCGCCGGGACCTCGTCGCCGAAGCGCTTCCTGGAGAAGGACAGCACCCGGTTGACGAAGTTGCCGAGGGTGTCGGCCAGGTCCTTGTTGACCGTCGCCGTGAAGTGCTCCCAGGTGAACGACGAGTCGTCGGACTCCGGGGCGTTGGCGATCAGGAAGTACCGCCAGTAGTCGGCGGGCAGGATCTCCAGCGCCTGGTCGGTGAAGACGCCGCGCTTCTGCGAGGTGGAGAACTTGCCGCCGTAGTACGTCAGCCAGTTGAACGCCTTGACGACGTCGACCTTCTTCCACGGCTCGCGCACACCGAGCTGGGTGGCGGGGAACATCACCGTGTGGAACGGGACGTTGTCCTTGGCCATGAACTGGGTGTACGTGACCGGGTTCCCGGCTCCGGACTCGGCGTCGGCCTCGTACCACCAGGACTTCCAGTCGCGGTCCGCCGACGGGTCGGCGTCCGCCCACTCCTTGGTGGCGGCCAGGTACTCGATCGGGGCGTCGAACCAGACGTAGAAGACCTTGCCCTCGGCGGCCAGCTCCGGCCAGGTGTCGGCCGGCACCGGCACGCCCCAGTCGAGGTCGCGGGTGATGGCGCGGTCGTGCAGGCCCTCGGTCAGCCACTTGCGGGCGATGGAGGACGACAGCTGCGGCCACCGCTCCTCGTGGGCCGCCACCCACGCCTCGACCTCCTGCTGGAGCTTGGACTGCAGCAGGAAGAGGTGCTTGGTCTCGCGGACCTCCAGCTCGGTGGAGCCGGAGATCGCCGAGCGCGGGTTCAGCAGGTCGGTCGGGTCCAGGACGCGGGTGCAGTTCTCGCACTGGTCGCCGCGGGCCTTGTCGTAGCCGCAGTGCGGGCAGGTGCCCTCGACGTAGCGGTCCGGGAGGAACCGGCCGTCGGCCGGGGAGTAGACCTGGCGGATCGCCCGCTCCTCGATGAAGCCGTTCTCGTTCAGCTTCCGCGCGAAGTGCTGGGTGATCTCCACGTTCTCCTGCGAGGAGCTGCGGCCGAAGTGGTCGAAGGCGAGGGCGAAGCCGTCGTAGACCGCCTTCTGGGCGTCGTGGGCCTGGGCGCAGAACTCGGCGACCGGCAGGCCCTGCTCCTTCGCGGCGAGCTCGGCCGGAGTGCCGTGCTCGTCGGTGGCGCAGATGTACAGCACGTCGTGGCCGCGCTGGCGCAGGTAACGGGAGTACACGTCGGCCGGGAGCATGGACCCCACCATGTTGCCCAGGTGCTTGATCCCGTTGATGTAGGGAAGGGCGCTGGTGATGAGGTGTCGAGCCACGGGGCTGCTCCCAGGTCGCTATGTCGTCGAACCGTGAAATCGTAGCCGACGTGGGGGTGCCGCCCGCCTCCCGTTTTGACCGGCGGGAGGGGGCGGCACCGTTGATCTTGGAGCGGCGGGACCGGCCGGGCGTCAGCCCTTGCGGGACCCCGGCTGCCAGTCGGCGAGGACGCCGTCGTAGAGCTCGCGGTCGGTGAGCTCCAGCGGCGTCGGGCCGGCGTGGAAGAACGCGGTGTTGCCGGTCTTCAGCTTGCGGGCGTAGTCGAACGCCTTGTTGTCGTGCTCGCCGAAGGCGACGAGGGAGAAGAAGACGCCGGGGTGCGAGGCGGCGGCCTCGGTGAACGCCTGGGTGGCGGGGGTCTTGGCGTCGGGGGCGCCGTCCGTCTGGAAGACGACCAGGGCGGGGGCCTTCGCGTCGCCCGAGGCGTCGTGCAGGCGCAGCACCTCGGCGACGGCCGCGTGGTAGCTGGTGCGGCCCATCCGGCCGAGGTCCGCGTGCAGGTCGTCGACCTTGTTCTCGAACGCGGAGAGGGTGAGCTCGCCGGTGCCGTCGATCTCCGTGGAGAAGAAGACGACGGGGAGGGTGGCCTTCTCCGGGCCCTCCGGGGCGAGGAGCGCGGCGAGGGCGAGGGCCTGCTCGCCGAGCGCCTGGGCGGAGCCGTCCTTGTAGTACGGGCGCATGGAGGCGGACCGGTCCAGCACGAGGTACACGCGGGCCCGCGTGTCCGCGAGCCCGCGGGCCTCCAGCGCGGCGGTCGCGGCGGCGTACGCGGGGGCGAGGGGGGTGGGGATCGCCGGGGCGCCGTCTCCGGCGTCGGCGTCGTCTCCGGCGTCGGCTTCCGCGTCGACGTCGGCTTCCGCGTCGGCTTCCGGCTCGTCCTTCGCTTCCGCGTGGGCCTTCGGCTCGGCGTCCGGCTTGTCCTGTGCGTCGGCTTCCGGCTCGGCGTCGGCCTCCGGCTCGTCCTTCGCTTCCGCGTGGGCCTTCGGCTCGGCGTCCGGCTTGTCCTGTGCGTCGGCTTCCGGCTCGGCGTTGGCCTTCGACTTGTCCTTCGCTTCCGCGGCGGCCTCCGGCTCGGCGTCCGGCTTGTCCTGTGCGTCGGCTTCCGGCTCGGCGTTGGCCTTCGACTTGTCCTTCGCTT
>NZ_JBEYUK010000020.1:84599-122487 GCF_040643475.1 Streptomyces sp. NPDC047130
CCGCGGCGGCCTCCGGCTCGGCGTTGGCCTTCGGCTCGTCCTTCGCTTCCGCGTCGGCCTTCGGCTCGTCCTCTGCGTCGGCCTTCGGCTGGTCCTGCGCCTTGGCTTCCGGTGCCTGCTCGTTCTGCGCCTCAGCCTTCGCTTCAGCCTCGGGCTTGTCCTTCGCCTCGACCTTCGGCTCGTCCTCCGCTTCCGCGTCAGCCTTCGGCTTGTCCTGTGCCTTCGCGTCCGCGTCGGCTTCCGGCTTGTCCTCTGCGTCCGCGTCGGAGTCGGCTTCCGGCGCCTGCTCGTCCTTCGCCTCTGCCTCAGCCTCCGCGTCCGTGTCCGCGTCGGCCTCCGGCTTGTCCTGTGCCTTCGGCTCCTGCGGCTGCTCGTCCTTCGCCTCGGCCTTGTCCCCGGCTTCCGGCTCCGGCTTGTCCTGCGCGGCGGCTTCGGGCTCGGGCTCCGTGGCGGCGTCGGCCTCCGGCTTGTCCTGCGCGTCCGCGACCGCGGCGGGCTTCTCGTCGGCGGGGGCCTCGGGCTCGGTGGCGGGCTCGTCCTTAGCCTCTGCCCCGGCGGGAGTTCTGGGCTCGTCCTGCGTCTTGGCCTCAGCCTCGGCAGCGGGCTCCGAGTCGGTACCGGCCTCGGGCGTCTCGGGCTCGTCCTTCGCGGCGGACTTCGGCTCGGTCTCGGCGGCGGCGTCGGCGGCGGGCTCCGCGTCGGCGGGAGCCTCGGTCTCGGCGGAGGCCTTCGCGGGGGCGTCGGCGGCGGGCTCGGGCTGCGGGTCGGAGGTGGTGGCCTCCTCGATGCGGGAGTCGACCTTCGCCTCAGCCTCGGCGACGGCCTCGGGCTCCGCCACGGCCTTCGGGGCGACGGCGTCGTCACCCGGCTCGGCGGGCTTCGGGATGGCGACGCCGTCGAACGCCGCGGACACCAGCTCGTGCTCCGTCTTCCCGGTCGGCTGCTCGGGCGAGGAGGCCGGCGCCGGAACCGTCGCGGGGGCCTCGTCCGCCGCGGCCTTGTCCGGGGCACCGCCCTGCGGCGGGACCGTGGGCTCCGGGTCGGCGGCACGTTCCTTGCGTGCCTTTCCGAACGCGTTCCGCAGGAGAGAGAAGATGCCCATGTGTCGCTACCCTTCGGAGGAGCTGAAGCCCGTCGAACCCTGGCCAGGACGGACACGTAAGGTTAGCGGCCCCTCAGGGGCCGTCCGGTAAGGGGCGCACGCCCCGCGTCCGCCACCGCACCCGACCGGACGCGTCCCATCGGGTGGACCCTTCCCGTCCCGAGGTTTGACAGCCGTATGGCTGCCGCCGGTTCACCCGTCATTCACCCGGACGATCCGTTCCCGCACGCCTTCCTCCCTAGCGTCACCTTCACACCTAGGGCACAAGGGGAGATTCGAACGTGCGCACTTCGCTGCCGATCGTAGGAACGCCGTCCGCCGCGCATCCAGGCGGCCGCTCGGCCCTGACCTGTCGCTTCCGCTGTGGTGACGCCTGCTTCCACGCGGTGCCGAACACCAGCGACAACGCCTACATCGGGGACATCGTCGCCGGTGTGGTGAGCCGCCGTTCGGTGATGCGCGCCGCCGCCGTGGTGACGGTCGCCGCCGCGGCCGGCACCGCCACGGTCGGTGGCGCCCAGCCCGCGCAGGCCGCCGAGGCGGCGGGCCGCCACGGACGCCCCGGGAAGCCGGACGGCGCCCGCGGCCTGCGCTTCACGCCCGTCGCGCCGAACACCGCGGACCGGGTCACCGTGCCGGCCGGTTACGGCCAGAACGTGGTCATCCGCTGGGGCGAACCGATCCTGCGCGGTGCCCCGCGGTTCGACCCGGAGAACCAGACCGCCGCCGCGCAGGCCGGTCAGTTCGGCTACAACAACGACTTCCTGGCCCTGCTCCCGCTGAAGGGCGAGCCGCACCGCCAGATCCTCGTCGCCAACCACGAGTACACCGACGAGGTCCTGATGTTCCGCGACTACGACGCGGACAACCCGACCCGCGAGCAGGTGGCGATCGCCTGGGCCGCGCACGGACTGTCCGCCGTGGTCGTCGAGGAGGACCGCCGCACCGGCGCGCTGCGCCCGGTCCCCCGTCACCACCTCAACCGCCGGGTCACCGCCACCACGGAGTTCCGGCTCACCGGTCCCGCGGCCGGCTCGGACCTGCTGAAGACCTCCGCCGACCCGACCGGCACCAAGGTGCTCGGCACGCTCAACAACTGTGCGGGCGGCGTCACCCCGTGGGGCACCACGCTGCACGGCGAGGAGAACTTCAACCAGTACTTCGCCAACGCCGGCCGCACCACCGACAGCCGCTACGGCATCGGCACCGGCGCCACCGATCGCAAGTGGGAGCGCTTCGACAAGCGGTTCGACGTCGCTCAGGAGCCCAACGAGGTCCACCGCTTCGGCTGGGTCGTCGAGTTCGACCCCACCGACCCGGACTCCGTCCCGCGCAAGCGGACCGCGCTCGGCCGCTTCAAGCACGAGGCCGCCACCGTCAGCCTCACCGCCGACGGCCGTCCGGTCATCTACTCGGGCGACGACGAGCGCTTCGACTACGTGTACAAGTTCGTCGGCTCCAAGCGGATGGCGAAGGGCAACTCCCGCGCCGCCCGTGCCCACAACCTCACGCTGCTCGACGAAGGCACCCTGTACGTCGCCCGGTTCACCGGCGACTCGCCCGTCTCCGAGATCGACGGCAGTGGCAAGCTGCCCTCGGACGGCGAGTTCGACGGCAGCGGCCGGTGGATCCCGCTGGCCACCGCCACCGCCGACGGTGCCGTCTCGCACGTGCCGGGCATGACGGCCGAGGAGGTCTTCGTCTTCACGCGCCTGGCCGGTGACAAGCGGCAGGCGACCAAGATGGACCGCCCCGAGGACGTCGAGCCGAACCCCCGCACCGGCAAGGTGTACGTCGCCCTGACCAACAACAGCAACCGCGGCAGGACGAACTACCCGGCCGCGGACGAGGCCAACCCGCGCAACCAGAACAAGCACGGCCAGGTCCTGGAGCTCACCGAGAAGCACTCCCGGCCCGATGCCCTGGAGTTCGCCTGGTCGCTGTTCCTGGTCGCCGGCGACCCGAGCGACCCGGCCACCTACTTCGCCGGCTTCCCCAAGGAGAAGGTCAGCCCCATCTCCTGCCCGGACAACGTGGCGTTCGACCCGCACGGCAACCTGTGGATCTCCACCGACGGCAACGCGCTGGGCAACCACGACGGCCTGTTCGGCGTCGCGGTCACCGGTGACCGCCGGGGCGAGCTCAAGCAGTTCCTGACGGTGCCGAAGGGCGCGGAGACCTGCGGCCCGGTGATCCAGGACCGCCGTGTCCTGGTCGCCGTGCAGCACCCGGGCGAGGTCGACGGGGCGGACGTGGACAACCCCGCCTCGCAGTGGCCCGACGGCCCGGGCACGTACGTCCGGCCCGCCGTGGTCGCGGTGTGGCGCCAGGACGGGCGGGACATCGGCGTCTGACGCTCCGGCAGCTCCCGTGGCTCCGGCAGCTACTGCGGCTCATGCGGCTCCGGCCGTCGTCGCGTCAGCGGTGGAGGGTGAGGGTCACCAGCACGGCTCGGTGGTCCGAGCCCTCCATCGCCGGGAACCGGGCGTCGCGGGCCGTGAACGCGGGGGAGACCAGCACGTGGTCGATCTGCACGCCCGGCGCCGGCGCTCCGGTGACCGGCCAGGTCGCCCTGCGGGCGGCGCCGGCCAGGGCGGCCGCGTCGTTCAGGCCCCCGTCGTCGAGAAGGCGGCGGAACGCGGCGTGGTCGCGTGAGGCGTTGAAGTCGCCGGCGAGGATCACGGGGGTGTCCTCGGCGACGGCTTCGGCGTTTCCGGCGGCTGCCCGCTCCCCTGCCCAGTGGCGGAGGTCCTCGAGCTCCGCGCGCCAGGTGGTCAGGCGCTCGGGGATGGGCGGCGAGGGATGGGCCAGTTGCAGGCGGACCTGATGGCCCGCGACCTCGATGACGGCGCCGGGCTGGCCCATGGAGGCGGGAACCCCGGCCGCCGCGGTCAGGGGCAGCCGGGAGTGGATCACCGAGCCGACCGGTCCGCCTCCCGCCACGGCCCGGCGGTGCGGATGCGTAGCGGTGAGCCGGGAGGTCAGGGCGTCCATGCAGGCGGGGTCGCACTCCTGGACGAAGACCAGGTCGGGGCGCTCCTGGCGGACCAGGTCCACGAGGGGGCCGACGGCCTGGCCGAACTGGAGGTTCGCGGTCAGGACGCGCAGATCGGCGACAGGGCTTCCCGCCGGGTCGTGGTCGCCCCCGCGCGGGACCGTGTACCAGGCGAGCAGCGCCACCAGGGCCGCCCCCCAGACGGCGAGGACGCGGCGCCGGGCGAGCAGGGCGCCCAGCAGCCCCAGGCCGGCCGGGACCGCCAGCCAGGGGAGGAAGGCCAGCAGCTGCGGCACGGGGGTAGGACCGTCGGCGTCGGCGACGCGGAAGGCGGTCACGGCGGTGGTCCCCGCGAGCAGCGCGGCGGCGGCCAGGGCGGCGACGGCGCGGGCGGGGCGTCGGCGGGATGAGGACGCCTGCTGCTGCGTCTGCCTCTGCTGCGTCGTGGCCACGGTTTCATGGTGCC
Source organism: Streptomyces sp. NPDC047130 (assembly GCF_040643475.1). Lineage (NCBI taxonomy): Bacteria > Bacillati > Actinomycetota > Actinomycetes > Kitasatosporales > Streptomycetaceae > Streptomyces > Streptomyces sp. NPDC047130. The sequence continues at coordinate 89,163 of NZ_JBEYUK010000020.1, forward strand.
CCACGCGGCCTCGGCGGGTCACCGGAACGGTCACTCCGCGGCATGTCCGGCCCGGTTTCCGATGGCCCCGGGGTGCTCCGGGGCCGACCGTCGGCCTCCGTGGCCGGGGCGCTCCGGTGACCGGGGGTGTCCTGGGGCAAACCGGGGGGTGCTCCGGCCGAACGGGGACGCGGGCAGGTGACCCAAGGGGTGGGGTGGGGTGGGGTGGGGGCAGGGCGGTTCAGGCCTGGGCCTGGCTGGGTTCGGTGGGGTCGACGGCCGGGTCGGGGGACGGCAGCGCGGCCGGGGCCGTGCGGGGGGAGGCTTGTCGGGCCGTCGCCCGGCGGCGGGTGAGCCAGGTGGTGGCGGCGACCAGGAGGCCGAGGGCGACCAGGGCCCAGGCGACGTGGCGCAGGGGCGCGGTGAGGGCGTCGTAGACCGCGGCCGCGGCGGGACGCGAGACGCCCGGGGGGAGGTCGGCGAGCAGCGCCGCCCGCCCCACCAGCAACGCGACGCCGAGGACCGCGCCGCCCACCGCCGTGCCGAGGGCGGTCGCGGTGACCGCCCGGCGGCGCCGCACCGCGACGGCGATGCCGGCCACCGCGAGCACCCCGGCCGACACTGGCAGCCACACCCCGGCGACCTCCAGCGTGCGCAGCCCGTCCCGCAGCCCGCGCAGCTCCTCCGGCTCCAGGACGGCCACCCGGGTGTGCCGCACCGGGATGCTGCCGGCCAGCGGCACGTTCTCGTCGGCGAGCTCGTGCCGGACCCGTTCCGTGATGGGCGCCAGGTCGACCGTGACGGGTCCGTCGCGCGGCTCGCGCAGGGCCTTCAGCACGGCCTCGTGCGACGCCCGGTTCCCGGCGTCCCATACGGCGCGGAAGGCCTCCGTGGTGGTGAACGACCGCACCGCGCTGTGCACGAACGGCGCCGCGGACGGGGGCAGGTCACGGTCGTCCGCCAGCCTGTGCACGATGCCCGCGCCGACCGTGTCCGCGACCAGGCCGCGCACCGCCGGGTCGGAGGCGAGCGGCGCCATGGTCGTGACGTACCGGCCGGTGTCCGCGATGCCGTGCACCGCCCAGGCGGCCAGCACCCCGAACGGCAGCAGCAGGCACGCCGCGGCGGTCAGGGCCGCCGACAGCACGTCACGGAGACGGCGCGTGCGGGGAGTCACACCCCCAGACAACGCCGCCCGCCCGGCCGGGGCGAGCGACGCGCGTCCGTCCGGGTGAGCGGCGTGCCGGGGCGAGCGGCGTGGCCGGGGTGAGCGGCGTGGCCGGGACCCTCAGTGGCGTCGGCGCATCGCGCGGGCCATCTTGAGCGTCCGCATCAGCAGGCGTGCCTTGCCGCGGCGTTGCCGGCGCAGCCGGATGGGGTGCGGGGGCACGGCCCCCGGCGCCGTCGCGGTGGTGGGGGCCGTGCCCGTCCTGGAGGCGGTCGTGGTGGCGGTGGTGGTGGTCGGCGCGCCCGCCGTGCCGAGCGCGGACCGGGTGGTCGACGACTCGGAGGCGTACGCCGCGGTGCGCATCGCGTCCTCGCCCGCCGTGGCCGGATGGTGGAGCTCCCCCGGGGCCACCGCGCCGGGTGTCCGGTGGGTGCTGACCCGGTAGAGGACGGAGACGAACACGCCCACCGCCAGGGCCAGGCCCAGGACCACGGAGCGGAGCACGCTCTGGTTGGTGGTGCTGACCAGGAAGCCCAGGGCCATGCCCGCGAACGCCGCCCAGGCCAGGGCCCTCGGGACGTGCGGCAGGCGCGGGGCGAGGGCCCGCAGCGCCATCAGCGCCAGCATGAACACCAGGGCCGTCGCGAAGCCGAAGAACACGTTCCAGCCGGTGATCGGACCGCCGCGGCGGACGTCGGTGGCGGCCCAGAAGCCGTAGATCAGCCCGAGCCCGAGGGGCAGGGCCCACTTCATGATCTTCGTCCCGCGCTCGCCGAGCAGCCGCAGGTCGGCGCCGGGACGCTGGTCGGCGCCCGTGTGCCAGGTGCCGGGAGGCCGGGACAGGGAGCCTCGCGGGGCGTTTGGCGCGTACGTCATGGAAACGCTCCTCTCCGCCGGAAAGCCAGGGGCTTCGAGAGTGGACCGGATGGCGCGGACGGGCCGCGGCCTGTGGACGAACCCTGGCTCCGGTTTCCAGCGGACACCCGTACGAGTGAAGGGGCAACTCGGGACGTCCTCGCTGTCCACCACCGGATGCAGGCCCCTGGACCCCGTGTTTCGCTGAGGTCATGCAGCCCACGCCCGACACGTTCGACTCCCCGGGGCCGGTCCGCGCCACCGGTGCGGAGAAGGCCGCGTCCCTCGGCGTCTCGGGTCCGGCGGCGTTCCTCTACTGGCGGGGGCACTCGACCGGCTGGGTGCTGCCCGCGCTGATCGTGATCGCCGCCGCGGTCGTGGAGGTGGCCACGGACGACCGGTTCCGGGCGGTGTCCTGGATGGTGCTGGCGCCCGGAGTGGCCGCCGCCCTGTGCAGCGTGCGCGGCACGGCGTTCCTGGCCCTGTTCGCCCTCGCCGTGTACGTGCTCGTCACCGCCGTCGTGCGTCCGACGGTGAGTCCCTGGCCGGTCCTGGTGCTGCTGGTCATCGGCGGGGCGCTGGCCGTCTTCGCCTGCGTGGTGCGGATCAGCCACGCCGAACGGCTGTCGCGGATGTCCGTGGTCGCCGACACCACCCGCCGGGCCGTGCTGCGTCCCTTCCCGCCCGGGCTCGGCGGGCTGGAGCAGGCGGCGCTCTACCTGCCGGCCAACAGCGAGGCCCGGGTGGGCGGCGACTTCTACGACATCCAGCCCAGCCCGTGGGGGACACGGGTGGTGGTCGGGGACGTGCAGGGAAAGGGCCTGGAGGTGGTGGAGACGGCCGCCGCGCTGCTGGGGACCTTCCGGGAGGCCGGGTACCACGAGCGGTCGCTGGCGGCGGTGGCGTCCCGGCTGGAGATCCGGCTGAAGCGCCAGGTCGCCTACCGCCTCGACCTGGGGGCCGAGCAGGACCGCGACCGGTTCGCCACGGCGGTGATGATCGGCTACCCGGCGGGCGAACCGGGCGTGGTGGAGATGGTCAACTTCGGCCACGAGCCGCCGCTGCTGATCGGCCCCGACGGCACCACGGGCGCGCTGCCCGGCGCGCACGGGCTGCCGCTGGGGATGAGCGACATCGCGGACCTGCCCCCACCGGTCCTGCGCGTCCCGATACCGGCCGGGGCCACCCTGCTGCTCACCACCGACGGGGTCACCGAGGCGCGGAACGCCGCCGGGGACTTCTATCCGCTGCGGGAGGAGGTCGCCCGGGCCGCCGCCCGGGACCCCGCGCTGCGGCGGCCGGAGGGGGTGGTCCGCTTCGTCCGCGAGGGAGTGCTGCTGCACTCCGGGGGCCACCTGGAGGACGACACGACGATCTTCTCCGTCCGCCGCCCCGGGCCGGACGAACCACCGGCGTGGGAGCGGTCGGCGCGGGAGGCGGGGCCCTACTCGGGCGTGCCGCCGCGCGAGGGCGGGTCACCGCGGGAGGGCGGGTCACCGCGGGAGGGCCGGCGGCGGCACAGCCGGTTCCGTCTCGGACCGGTCCCCCTGCGACTGCCCCGGCGGGTGCCGCGGTCGCGGTCGCTGCCGAGGCTGCGGGCGTGGCGGCGGAGCCGGGCGACGGGGGCGCAGGGGTGACGGGACCCGCCGTGGACCTCGGCCGGGGAGTGGAGGAGGCCTGGTCGGGGGTCGTCCTGTTCGTGCCCCGGCTGGCCGGGTTCCTGGTCGTCCTGGGAGGGGGATGGGTGGTGGCCCGGACGGCCGCCAAGGTGCTGGAGCGGGTGCTGCGGAGGCTGGGGTCCGAGCGGCTGGCCGAGCGGGCGGGGGTGCGGCGGCTGCTCCGCGAGTCGGCGTACGACATGACGGGGATCGTCTGCCGGGTGGTCCGGTACGCGCTGCTGCTGGTCGTGCTGCAGCTCGCCCTCGGGGTGTTCGGCGCGAACCCGGTCAGTGCGGTGATCGAAGGGGTGGTGGCCTGGCTGCCGCGGGGCGTGGTGGCGGTGGTGCTGGTCGTGGTGGCGCTCGCCGTCGCCAACGGGGCGCGGCACGTGGTCGGGGCGGTGCTGGCGACGGTCCCGTACGGCAAGGGGGTCGCCGGCGGGGTGTGGGCGGCGATCGTGGTGCTGGGGGTGATCGCGGCGCTGGAGCAGGCGGGGATCGCCACCGGGGTGGTGCTGCCGGTGCTGTACGCGGGACTGGGGACGGTCGCGGGCGTTGTGGTGGTCGGAGTGGGCGGAGGGCTGATCGTGCCGATGCGGGCGCGGTGGGAGCGGTGGCTCACGCGGGCGGAACAGGAGGTGTCCGCCGCGCGCGTCAGCCTCTCCACCTACCGTGCCGCCCAGCCCCCCGACCCCCGGCCCCGGCCCGACCGGTCCGGCCCCGACCGCTCCCGCCCCGACTGAGCCTCCCTGACCGGTCCCGCCCTGACCGGTCCCGCCCTGACCGGTCCCGCCCTGACCGGTCCCGCCCTGAGTGGCCGTCCCCACCGGTCCCGCCCTGACCGGTCCCGCCCTGAGTGGCCGTCCCCGCCGGTCCCGCCCCGACTGGTCCCGCCCCGATTGCGTCTCCCGACCCGTCCTGCCCCGACCGAGCCTCGCCCGATCGGCCCCGCCGTGATCGAGTCGGCCCCGACGAGACCGGTCCCGCCCTGCCTGAGCCGCCTGGACCCTGCCGCTCCGGCGGGGCTGCCCCGGACTGTGCCGCTCCGGCCGAGCCGCCTGGACCCTGCCGCTCCGGCTGGGCTCTCCCGGACCCTGCCGCTCCGGCCGGGTCGCCGGGACCGTGCCGCTCCGGCTGGGCCGCCTGGACTGTGCCGCTCCGGCTGGGTCGCCGGGACCGTGCCGCTCCATCCGGGGCCGCCGGGACCGTGCCGCTCCGGCTGGGCCGCCGGGACCGTGTCGTGCGGGCGCGGGGGTCGGCGGGGGTGGTCAGGCCTTGAGCCAGGCCGTGGTGTCGGGGGGCAGCGTGGTGCCGTCCAGGGGGCCGCTGGTGATCAGGGGGCGGCCCGGAGGGAGGGGGACCGGCGCGGAGGAGGTGTTGGCGACGACCTGCCAGCCGCCCGGGCGGGCGAAGTGCAGGACACCCGGACCGCTGTCGTCGCGCCAGGTCAGGGACTCGTCCGCGCTCAGCAGCCCGCGCCGGATCCGCAGCGCCGCGCGGTAGAGCTCCAGCGTGGAGCCCTCGACCCCGTCCTGCGCCTCCACCGACAGCTCGGAGAAGGACGCCGGCTGCGGCAGCCAGGGCGTCCCGGCCGCGGAACCGGAGCCGAACCCGAATCCGAAGCCCGCGCCGTCCCGTGTCCACGGCAGCGGCACCCGGCATCCGTCGCGCCCCTTGCGCGCGTGCCCGGTCTGCTCCCAGATCGGGTCCCGCAGCGCCTCGGCCGGCAGGTCGGCGACCTCCGGCAGTCCCAGCTCCTCCCCCTGGTACAGGTACGCCGACCCCGGCAGCGCCAGCATCAGCAGCGTCGCCGCCCGCGCCCGGCGCAGCCCCAGCTCCGCGTCGACCTCCGGTTCCCGGCCGTCGGAGAGCAGCCAGGCGTCGGGGTCGGCGTCCGGCGGCAGGGCGAGGCGGGTGGCATGCCGGATGACGTCGTGGTTGGAGAGGACCCAGGTCGCCGACGCGCCCGCCGCCCGCGCCTGTTCCAGCGAGTCGGTGATCACCGACCGCAGCGCCGTCGCCTCCCACGGCGTGCGCAGGTACTCGAAGTTGAACGCCTGCCCCAGCTCGTCGGGGCGGGCGTACAGCACCCGCCGCGGCCCCGGCACCCACGCCTCGGCGACCGCCATCCGGGGCGGTGCGTAGGAGTCGAGGATCTTGCGCCAGTCGCGGTAGATCTCGTGCACCTCGTCCCGGTCGTAGAGCGGGTGCTCGCCCGGCGCCATGCCCTCCAGCGCCTCGTCGCCGCCGGCCGCCAGGTCGCCGAGGTCCCGGAGCGGCTCGGTGAGGTCCTTGGCGAGGGCGTGCGCCACGTCCACCCGGAAGCCGTCGACGCCGCGGTCCGACCAGAACCGCAGGGTGGTGCGGAAGTCGGCGCGCACCTCCTCGTTGTCCCAGTTGAGGTCGGGCTGCTCGGGCGCGAAGAGGTGGAGGTACCACTGGCCGTCCGGCACCCGCCGCCAGGCGCTGCCGCCGAACACCGAGTGCCAGTCGGACGGGGGCAGTTCGCCGTCCGGGCCGCGGCCGTCGCGGAAGACGTACCGGTCCCTGGCCGGCGATCCGGGCCCGGCCCGCAGGGCCTCCTGGAACCAGGCGTGCCGGTGGGAGGTGTGGTTGGGAACCAGGTCGACGATCACCTTGAGGCCCAGCCGGTGGGCCTCGGCGACCATCAGGTCGAAGTCCTCCAGCGTGCCGAGGCGGGGGTCGACGTCGCGGTAATGGGCGACGTCGTAGCCGCCGTCGGCGAGCTCCGACGGGTAGAAGGGGCTCAGCCAGACCGCGTCCACGCCGAGCGTCGCCAGGTGGGCCAGCCGTCGTGTGACGCCCCGCAGGTCCCCCACCTCGCCGCCGTTCGCCGCGGCGAAACTACGCGGGTACACCTGGTAGATCACCGCCTGGCGCCACCAGTGGGGGTCGCGGGAGGACAGGTCCGGGGTGTTCCGGTCGGCGGTGTTCGGTTCGGGCGGGGGACTGACGGTCACGACGACTCCTGAGCGGCTCGGCTCCGTTACCTCCCTCCACTGTTCACAACGTGGGGACGACCGCGTTCATGCCGCGCGGGCACGGGGGGAAATCCCGCCCGCCTCTCAGCCGTGCAGCCGCCCGACGCCACGGCCCTACGCCACGGCCCGACGCCACGGCCCTACGCCCCGGCCCGACCGCCATGGCCCGGCACCACCGCCGGGTGGTGCGGCCCGCCGCCGGAGCCCCCGCTCCCGCCGTCCGCCGCCCGCCCCGTTCCGCCCGGACTCCGCCACCGCGGACGCCGGGTGCGAGCCGTTCACCCCTTTCGTCACGCTTCGGGGCTGCCAACTCCCTTTCCGGGTCTTGCCGTTCGGTATGGGCGGCTCTAGGTTGAACCGCACGTTGATCGTTGTTCACCTTGGTCCACCGAGCTCGACGAGGTCGCCTTGATCCGACGGACGCACGCGCGTCATCTCCGCGCCGTGGGCGCCGCGCTGGTCGCGGTGGCGGCGCTGGTCCTGGCCGCGCAGGTCGGCCCCGCGGCCGCCGTCCCCGCGGGTGCGGGGGCTACCGGCACGGAGGTCGTGGAGCAGGCCGCCGAGCGGTTATGAGCGCACGGGGCGCGAGGTCCCCGGCGCCGGCCCAGCCACCCGCACCCGCGCCGGCCGCCGCCCGTTCCCCTTCCCCTTCACGCCCTCCGTGCCCCCGCTATTCCGCCGGGTAGGCGTGGGTCTGTCCGGCCTTGACGGTGGCCCACACCTCGCCGCCGGGAGCCAGCCCCAGTTCGGCGGCCGAGACGGTGGTGAGGTCCGCCGCCATGGGCAGTTCGCCGGTGAGGTCGGCGCGGACGCGGTCGCCGTGCGACTCCATCCCCGCCACCCGGCAGCGCCACACGTTGCGCGCGCTGGTGCCCGCCGGACGTTCCCGGTGGAGCGTCACCGCGGACGGGGGGAAGGCGACGAACACCTCGCCGGAGAGCTCCTCCGTGACAGTGACAGTGACAGCGAAGACACCGGCACCGGCACCGGCACCGGCTTCGCGCCCGCCGCCGTCCACCCGCACCCGGTGCCCCGAGGCCGTGCCGCGGTACAGGTTGAGGCCGACCAGGCGGGCGACGTAGTCGGTGCGGGGACGCCGGGCGACCAGGTCGGGGGTGCCCGTCTGGACCACCCGGCCGCTCTCCACCACCACCAGCCGGTCCGCCAGCACCATCGCGTCCAGCGGGTCGTGGGTCACCAGCACGGCCACGGCCTCGAACTCCTCCAGGTGCCGCCGCAGGGCGGCCCGGGTCTCCAGCCGGGTGCGGGCGTCGAGGGCCGCCAGCGGTTCGTCGAGCAGCAGCAACCGGGGCCGGGTGGCCAACGCCCGGGCCAGCGCGACGCGTTGGGCCTGGCCGCCGGAGAGGCGGCGCGGCCGTGCGGTGGCGTGCCGCTCGAGCCCCATCCGCTCCAGCCGCCGCGCGGCCTCGGCCCGCGCCTCCCGCCGGGACAGGCCCCGGCAGCGCAGGCCGAAGGCCACGTTGTCGAGGGCGGACAGGTGCGGGAAGAGGAGGTAGTCCTGGAAGACGACGCCGACCGGCCGGTTCTCGGCGGGCAGCGCCGACAGTTCGCGGCCGTCGAGCAGGAGGTGGCCGTCGTCCAGCGGGGTGAGCCCGGCCAGGGCGCGCAGCGCGGTGGTCTTGCCCGCGCCGTTGGGGCCGAGCAGGGCCACCACCTCCCCGGGCGCGGCGGTCAGCGCCACGTCCAGCAGGAAGTCGCCGCGCCGCACGACGAGCCGGGCGTCGAGGCCGTCCGTCACGCGCCCACCCCCGTCGTCCACCGCTCCCGCATCGCGCCCAGCACCGCCACGGAGACCGCCAGCAGCACCAGGGAGAGCGCCGCCGCCGCCGCCGGATCGCTCTGCAGCGCCAGGTAGACGGCGAGCGGCATGGTCTGGGTGCGGCCCGGGAAGTTGCCGGCGAAGGTGATGGTCGCGCCGAACTCGCCGAGCGCCCGGGCCCAGGCGAGCACCGCGCCCGCCGCGACCCCCGGCGCGATCAGCGGCAGCGTCACCCGCCGGAAGGCGGTGAACCGGGACGCCCCCAAAGTCGCCGCGGCCTCCTCGAAGCGGGGGTCGGCGGCGCGCAGCGTGCCCTCCACGCTGATCACCAGGAACGGCATCGCCACGAACGCCTCGGCGACGATCACGCCCGCCGTGGTGAACGGCAGCGTCACCCCGAACCAGTCGTCCAGCAGCCGGCCCACCAGGCCGTCCCGGCCCAGCGCCATCAGCAGCGCCACACCGCCGACCACCGGCGGCAGCACCAGCGGCAGCGTGACCAGGGCGCGCAGCAGGCCCCGTCCGGGAAAGTCGGTGCGGGCGAGCACCCAGGCCAGCGGGACCCCCAGCACCAGGCAGAGCGCGGTCGCCGCGGTCGCGGACAGCAGGGACAGCCGCAGCGCCTCCCAGACCCGCGGTTCGCCGAGCTGCGTGGGCAGCTCCGACCAGGGGGCGCGCAGCACGAGCGCCGCCAGCGGCAGCAGCAGGAACACCAGGCCGGCGGCGGCGGGCACGAGCAGGGCGAGGGGCGCGCGGCCGGTGGACCGCCGGCCCTTCGCGGTGGCGGCGCCGGTCGTCACGGCCGGTCCGCTCCGGGCTCCATGAATCCCGCCGCGCGCAGCACCCGGCGGCCCTCGGCGGAGCGCACGAACTCCACGAAGGCCTCGGCCTCCTCGGGCTGCGGCGCGTCCTCGAGCACCGCGATGGGGTAGCTGTTCAGGGCCGTCTCCGCCTCCGGGAACTCCACGCCGGTCACCGCGTCCCCGGCGGCCCGCACGTCGGTCGCGTACACCAGCGCGGCGTCGGCCTCCTTGAGCCGCACCTTGGTGAGCGCGCCCTTGACGTCCTGCTCGTACGAGACGGGGCGGACGCGGACCCCGGCGGTCTCCAGCACGGTGCGGGCGGCCGCGCCGCAGGGGACGGCGGCATCGCAGAGCACGACCTTCAGTTCGGGGCGGGCGAGGTCGCCGAGGCTCCGGACGCAGTCCGGGTTGCCGGGGGCGGTGACGATCCGCAGGCGGTTCCGGGCGAAGACCTGGGGTTGGCCGGACGTCCCTCCGGCGCGGGTCACGCGGGTCATGGTGGCCTCGTCGGCGGAGGCGAACACGTCGGCGGGGGCGCCGCCGGTGATGCCCGCGGCCAGCGTGTCGCTGCCGCCGAAGCTGAACTCGACCTCGGTGCCGGGGTTCCGCTCCTCGAACTCCTCGCCGAGGGTGGTGAACGACTCCTTGAGCGAGGCGGCGGCGAAGACGGTCACCGTGGGGCCGGTTTCCTGCGCGGAGCAGCCGGAGAGGGCGAGCGCGAGGAGGGTGGCGCCGACCGAGGCGAGGGCCGCGGCGGGGCGCACAGGGGCGCGAGTGCGGGCGCGGGCGCCCCCGAGGGCGCGGGCGCAAGTGCGGGACCGGGCGCGGATCACCGGGGGTCCACAGGGCGGTCGACGTGCACGCTGGTCGCCTTCACGCGGGCCGTGGCCTCCACGCCCACCTCCAGTCCGAGTTCCTCCACGGCCTCCCTGGTCATCAGCGACACCAGGCGGTGCGGGCCGGCCTGGATCTCGACCTGGGCGGCGACGTCACCGAGCTGCACGGCGGTCACGATGCCGGGGAAGGCGTTCCGCGCGGAGGTGTAGGGGGCGCGTTCGCCGTCGCCGTCCTGGGCCAGTTCGACCGCGAACGCGGCGAGGTCGGGCCCGGCGACGACGCGGCGGCCGGCGTCGTCCCGGCGGGTCGCGAGCCGGCCCGCGTCGGCCCAACGGCGGACGGTGTCCGCGCTCACCCCGAGCAGCCGGGCGGCCCGCCCTATCGAGTACTCCCGCATGTGCGCCAACCTAAGGCCCCCAGCCCCGCACCTGCAAGCCTCCGCCCCTCTTCCGCCCCGCATCCGCGCATCCGCGCATCCGCGCATCCGCGCATCCCCGCATCCCCGCATCCGTCGGCAGGGTCGTCCGCGGAGGCGCCGCGCGGTGGAAGCGCGCGGCGCGGCCCCCGCCAAGGGGCGTCAGGCGGGGAGGAGGCCGTGGAGGGCGCGGGCGACGGTGTGGGGCATGGGCGTGGTGGGGCGGGCCAGGAGGGTGGAGAGGTCGGGGGTGGTGCGGGAGAGCTCGCCGCGGGCGATGGAGACGTCGGCGCCGGCGAGGAGCGCGGCCGCCTCCTCCGGCAGGCCCGCCCCCACCAGCGACGCCATGTACCCGTCGTAGGACAGCGCCCGGTACGGGATCGCGCGCCCCGCCCTCGCCCCGACCTCGGCGGCGTACTCCGCGAGGGACCACGCCGTGTCGCCCGTGAGCTCGTAGGTCCGGTTCGCGTGCTCCGCGGCGTCGCCCGTCAGCACCGCGACCCCCGCCGCGGCGTAGTCCGCGCGGGAGGCGGAGGCGACGCGGCCGTCCCCCGCGGCCCGGGCGAGGACCCCCAGGTGCAGCACCAGCGGCAGCTGCTCGGTGAAGACCTCCGTGTACCAGTTGTTCCGCAGCAGCGTGTACGGCAGCCCGGAGGCGAGCACCAGGCCCTCGGTGCGCCGGTGGGCGTCGGCCAGGCGGGACGTCAGCGCTCCCGGCGCGCTGGTGTACGCCAGCAGCGCCACGCCCGCGTCCGTCGCCGCGTCGATCACCGCCCGGTGCTGGGCCACCCGGTCCGCGGTGGGGTCGTTCGCGGAGATCAGCAGCACCCGGTCGTCCGGCCGGAACACGGCGGACAGGCTGTCCGGGACGTCGTAGTCGGCGACGGCGAGCCGCACGCCCCGTGCGGCGAGCGCCGCGCCCTTCTCCCGGCTCCGCACCACCGCGACCACCCGGTCCGTCGGGAGCCGCTCCAGCAGCCCCTCGATCACCAGCGTGCCCAGACTCCCGGTGGCCCCGGTCACAACCATGCGCATGGGCACAGGATCCCCCGGCCGCCCGGCCGGCGCGCAAGCACCCCCGCGAAAGATCCGGGGCGGATCCGGGCACGACGCGGGCCGGGCCCGCACTCACGTGGAGTGCGGGCCCGGCCGGATGCTGCGCGGTGCGCGGTACGCGTCAGGCGGGGGTGATGTTCTCCGCCTGCGGGCCCTTCTGGCCCTGCGTGACGTCGAAGTTCACGCGCTGACCCTCCTGCAGCTCGCGGAAGCCGGAGGCGTTGATGTTCGAGTAGTGGGCGAAGACGTCGGCGCCGCCGCCGTCCTGCTCGATGAAGCCGAAGCCCTTTTCCGCGTTGAACCACTTCACGGTGCCGGATGCCATCTGAAATCTCCTTGTGGGCAGTTTCCGAGCCACACCTCGTGACCCGGGGTCGCTGCTCTGGCAATATCCGGAAAAGAAAAAGAGTGTTCCCGTAGACGTAAAGGTCGTCTGAGAACACTCAAGAAGTCTCTGGTAACCAAAACTGCAACTGGCACCACCGTAGCACAGGCCGCCGGCGATATGTCGAGCCTTCCCGGAAAGAACATTCGTCCGTGAATTCTTGCGTGCACAGGAATAAATAACGCCGGGCCGGGGAAGCGACGCGCGCTTCCCCGGCCCGGTGCGGTCACGACCGCGGACTCACGGCTGCAGGGTCTGGCCCAGGTGCCCGCCGGACGGGGTGCCCAGCGTGCCGTTGCCGTAGTAGACGCCGCCCGTGGTGGAGACGCCGGCGCTGCCGGAGTCCAACTGGAGGACGGTGCCGGTGTAGGAGTCCTCGCCCTCCACGCCGATGGCGAGGTCGGCGCGGCCCCAGCCGGACAGGTCCTGGAGGACCACGGACGAACCGAACCGGTCGTTGGTCTCGGTGGCGCCGCCGATGCCCGAGGTGTCCTGGGTGTAGCCGAGCGCCCCGGTGCCGGTGAGGCCGGAGGAGCTGCCCTTCAGCAGGAACACCATGCCCGCGTCGGCGCGGTTGCCGCTGCGGGAGATGTCCTCGCGCGGCGCGCCGGTGAGGACGTCCGCGTAACCGTCCAGGTTGTAGTCGCCCGCCGACACCGACCAGCCCATGGCGTCGCCGCTCTCGGCGGAGCCGGGGACGCCGGAGGTGTCCTGGTGGACCGTCTTCATCCCGGTGGTGGTGAACCCGGTGGAGGTGCCCGGGACGACGGTGACCTGGCCGCCGGCCTTGGCGCCGGACTCGGCGGTGTACGGCTGGCCGATGACGATGTCGTCGTAGCCGTTGCCGTTGACGTCGCCCGCCGCGATGGAGCGGCCGCCCTTGACGGACAGGACGCTGACCTTGGTCAGGCCGGTGGCGGAGCCCTTGAACCAGGTGACCCGGCCCACGGAGGACTGGTCGCGGTAGTTCAGGGCCACGTCGGCGTAGCCGTCGCGGTTGAAGTCGCCGGTCGCCGAGTCCAGGTAGGCCACGGCCGAGGTGGAGCCGGTCAGCTTGCCGGTCTGGGTCTTCCTGCCGGTGATGCTGGTGGCCCAGACGCCTCCGCCGCCGGTGCCGGCCGAGAACACGTCCGCCTTGCCGTCGGCGTCGAAGTCGCCGACCGCCACGGTGGAGCCCAGCTTCGCGCCCGCCTTGTTCACGGGGTCGGCGACGAACTCGGTGCGGGTCAGCGTGGGGCCGTACAGCACGGTGAGCGCTCCGGCGTCCGCGCCGGCGGAGCCGTCCTCGCCGGGGGCGCCGACGACCAGGTCGGCGTGGCCGTCACCGTCCACGTCGCCCCAGGCGCTGGCCGCGCCCCAGTTGTCGCCGGCCTCCGAGGCGCCGACCACACCCGCCGAGCTCTGCGAGATCACCTTGCGGAGCGGTCCGTCGGGGCCGTCGGTGGAGCCGGGGACGACCACCACGCTGCCCTTGCCGCCGGACGCCCGCGGGATGCCGGCCACCAGGTCGGTGACGCCGTCACGGTTGAAGTCGGCGGTCGGGACGGCGGCGTTGCGCAGCGGGCTCGCCGCGATCCGGCGGATCTCGCCGAGCTTGTCGTACAGGGCCTCGCCGGGGCACGCGGTGTTGTAACCGTCGCGGTGACCGGAGATCACGTCGAGGTTCGCCGGCTCGTCCTTCTTCCAGACGCCGGTGTCGGCGCCGGCCTTGAGGGTGACCTTGCCCGTGGGGTTGCCGCCGTACTGGCCCAGCTTCCACGCGGCGATGCGGGCGGCCGACTCCAGCGCGGCGCGGGTGGGCCTGGCGGCCGGCTTGCCCTCCTCGCCCTCGAAGTCGCCGAGGAAGGCGATGCCGGTGGAGTAGGTGTTGAAGCCGTAGGTGTGGGCGCCCAGGACCGGGAGGTCGGCGCCGCCGCTGCGGCCCTCGAAGATCTGGCCGCACTTGTCGACCAGGAAGTTGTAGCCGAGGTCGTTCCACCCGTTGGTCCCGATGTGGTACGCCATCACACCGCGCACCAGGGCCGAGGACTCCGCGCAGCTGTAGCTGTTGGAGCCCACGGTGTGGTGGACGAAGACCGCCTGGACCTTCTCGATGTAGTCGGACGGGTCCTCGACGGTCGATTCGTCCGCGCCCCACTGGGCCCGGCTGATGATCGGGGGCCGGGTGACCGTGGACGGCGGCGCGGTCGGCCTGACGACCGGCGGCTCCGTCCCGCTCGGCTCCTCGGAGGGGGTGCTCGGCTCCGCGGTCGGCGTCGGGCTCCCCTCGGCGGGCGGCGTGGTGGCCTCGGCCGGCGGGGTGGTCCCCTCGGCGGGCTGCGTCGGCGGGTCGGTCGGCCCGGGCGCCGTGGGCGAGGGGCTCTCGCCGTCCTCGTTCGTGGCGCCGAAGGCGACGGGCTCGAACCGGACGTCCACCGACCTGGTCTCCGCGGTGGTGACCACGCCGGGGTCGATCATGTTGACCTGCATGCCCTTGGGGATGGCCTCGGTGGTGCCGTCCTCGCGGACGACCTGCACCTCGACGCCGTCGGACGGACCGACCCAGAGCGGCTCCGAGGCGCCGCGCATCGCGGCGGTGGGGTCCTCCGGCGGGGACAGGTGGAACTCGAGGTCCTGCCAGGCGGACCAGGCGCCGGTGTCCGCGTTGCGCGTGCGGACCTGGGCGGTGCCGTCGAACTGCTTCTCGGCGGCGTCCCAGGAGACGCCCAGCATCGAGAAGAGCTTGGTCCCGGTGCGCGGGAGTTCCTTCTCCGCGTTGTCGCCCGGCAGCGGCAGGTCGTAGACCCGCACCGGGCGCTTGTCACGCGCCTGCTCGGCCGGGGAGGCGGATGCCGGCGGGTCGGCCATGGCGTAGGTCGCCACGCCACCGCCGCCGAGCAGCACGGCGCCCAGGGTGACCCAGGCTCTGCGCTTCATGCTCAGCGGGCGGTAGGCATGTGCTGTACGACGTCTCAAAACTCCTACCTCACGTCTGTCGACGCCTTGGTGCGTCGGGTAGGAGGCGGGCGGAAGAAGCGGACGGCGCACCGCGCGGATGCGGGTCGGCGCCTTCGCCTCGGCGGGCGCGCGTGGTACGCGCCCGTGGAAATCCCTCCCGGCCTCATGTACATGACTGCGCAGGCGTGTCAAAGGTTGTACGGGAGACGGTGGCGATCTGCCGGTGCGCCGGGGACGCGGGGGATTTCCGGAGGATCCCGGCACGAGGCCGGGCCTCCGCGGCCGGTTCGCCGGTGCCGCCCGCCCCGCGGGCGGTCACCCGGCGTGGGCGGCGGCCGTCTCCGAACGGAATCCGTGGCCGACCTCGGGCGAAAGGCCGTGGTAGTGCCGGAAGTTGTAGATGAGCGGATTCCACGCGCCGGGGTCGACGTGGTGCGTCCCGGGGACCACGATCCGCCGGTCCGCGTGCACCCGCAGGACCTCGCACTCCACCGCGAGGAAGCTGCCCCGCCCGCCCGGGTGCAGCGCCGTCGCCCTGGCCTCCAGCTGCAGGCCGCACTCCTCGACCCGCGGCGGCCCCACCAGGTCGGAGGCGCGCGGCGTCAGCCCGGCGGCGGCGAACTTGTCGGGTTCGTGGCGGTACACGGCCCGCTTGCTCGGGGGCACCGGGTCCTCGCCGGTCAGCGGCGCCAGGCGCTCCACCCGCTCCCACAGCTCGGGAGAGGCCACGTTGACCACCACCTCCGGCCGCTCCGCCAGGTTCCGCGCCGTCCGGCTCTCCACGCCCAGGCCGAGGACCAGGTGCTGTCCGAGCGCCCAGACGGAGGAGACGGGGGCCAGGTTGGCGGTGCCGTCCCGGTTGCCGGTGCTGAGCAGCACCACCGGGGTGCCGAAGTAGAGGACGGTGGGCCGGATCACCTGATGCGTGTCGTGCGTCATGCCCGGAACGCTAGGAGCCCGACGGTTCGGCCACTGCCGAACCGTTACGCCTCCTCGGGTCGCGGTGCACCGCACGTCGGTCCGCGCTGCGCCGCTCGGAGACATGACGCACATGCCCTGACAGAACGGACCGGAGCGGGGTAACAGGATCCCGACAAGGGCTGTCGGACGAATTGTTGCCGTTTGACAATAATAGCCATCAGGCAACAAAGTAACCGTGTCGGACGTGCGCGGGGAAGGACCTGGAATGCTCCGGTCGACGGATGCGTCGAAGGCCCCGGGCGCCCGCGGGGAGCCGAGGCCGAAGGGTGGCGGAGGAACCGCGGACGGCGGATCAGGCGGTGCGGCTGCCGGACGCCGGGGCGTCGTCGTCGAGTATCTGCGTCGCCGCGGTGGCGCAGAACGCCTCCAGCCCTTCCAGCAGGGCCACCCGCTTGGCGGCGGGCATGTCGGCCAGCACCTTCCGCAGCTCCCGCTCCCGGCGGCTGCGCAGGTCGGCGAGGAAGGCGTGCCCCCGGCTGCTGAGGTGCAGCCGGACCTCGCGCCGGTCCTCGGGGCTCGCCACCCGCTCCACGAAGCCGGCGGCCTGCAGCCGGTCGCACAGCCTGCTCGTCGAGGGCGGGGTCGAGGCCAGGGTCTCGGCGAGCGTGCGCAGCTTGATGCCGTCGTGGTGCTCGAGGATGTGCAGCACCCGCAGCTGGGACGCGGAGGTGGGTGCCGTCGAAGCGCGGCCCCACACGACCTCCAGCAGCTCGACGGCCGTCGTGGTCACGCGTGCGACCTCGTCGGGCTCGGGGCGGCGGAAGGCAGTCACAGTCACACTCTCGCAGGCGCTGGGATGCCTGTCAGCGTACTAGGCGCTCCCGCGGGCGGCAGGTGACCGATGGCAACCGACGCGGTGGGGCCCGGCCCCCGGCCTCAAAGGAGGGCGCGCACGTCGCCCGGGGAAGGAATGGTGAGTATTTCCCTCATGGACAGATTCGTGGCCGTTGAACGCGCAATGCGCACAGCGGCTCCCCATGCGTTGCTCGACGCCACGCGCACCGTGCTGCGGGAGCAGTACGGCGCCGAGGAGGTCGAGCTGTTCATGGCCGACTACGGAGTGAGCGTGCTCCAGCCGGTGTCGGTGCTGCCGCACACCCTGGAGCCGGTCTCCGTGTACAACAGCGCGGAGGGCCGGGCCTTCGGCTCGCAGCGGCCCCATCGTGAGGAGCGGCGCGACGGGCGGGTGCGCCTGCACCTCCCGGTCAGCGTCCGCGGCGACCGGCTCGGCGTGCTGAGCGTGACCCTTCCCGACGGCGACGCCGTCCGCCGTTGGGAGGAGGAACTGGCCGAGATCGCCCAGGTGCTGGGGCACGAGGTGATCGTGGCCGAGCGCGACACCGACCTCTTCATGCAGGCCCGCCGGGTGGACCGGCTCACGCTGGCCGCCGAGATGCAGTGGCACATGCTGCCGGGCCGCTCCTGTTCCCGCCCCGAGTACGAGCTCGGCGCCCAGCTGGAGCCCGCCTACGCCATCTTCGGCGACAACTTCGACTGGGCCTCCACCGCCGACCGTCTCACGCTCTACGTCACCAACGGCATGGGCGAGGGCATCGAGGCCTCCCTGCTGACCAACCTCGCCATCAGCGCGCTGCGCAACGCCCGCCGGGCCGGCATCCCCATCGCCGACCAGGCGGCCCTGGCGGACCAGGCCGTCTACGCCCACTACCGGGGGCGCTGCTACCTGTCCGTCCTGATGTTCGACTTCGACCTGGCCACCGGCCGGGCCGGAGTGGTGGACGCGGGATCCCCCCGGCTGCTGCGGCTGCGGGACGGCTCGGTGGAGCCCGTCACCTTCGACGCCCAGCTGCCGCTGGGCATGTTCGAGGAGACCGACTACGTGGCCCAGGAGTTCCAGGTGGAGTCCGGCGACCGGCTGGTCTTCGTCAGCGACGGGGTGCACGAGGTGGCCTCCCCGAAGGGTGAGCCCTACGGTGACACGGCTCTCGCCCGGGCGATCCAGTCCACCCGGCTGCTGCCCGCCGCGGAGGTGCCGCGGGCCATCCTCCGGGAGCTGACCGGGCACCGTGGTCAGCGGATCCCGGAGGACGACGCCCTGGTGGTGTGCCTGGACTGGTACGGAAGGCCTGCCGCAGCGTGACCAGGCAGGCCGGTGGATTGTGGCGATCCGGTGTCGGCCCGCTCACACGGCCTCGCGCTGACAGTTGCCATGCGGCAATAATTGGTGCGACGCCTGCCACGAGGCCGGCCGTCCGTGCTCGCGACGGGGGGACGACGCCGTGGCGGAGCACGACGGGGCTCAGGAGAGGGCGCGTGAACCGGGCGGACCACCCGGTGAGGGCGCCACGACGTTGTCCGCGCGACCACGCTCCGGCGGGCCGCGCCCGCCCCCGACCCATCGGATGCCCATGACGACAGCTCGAGCAGAGGTCCGGCGCATCGCCTCGGTCGCCGACGCGGCCCGGGCCCGTGCGGCCGCGGCGGGCATCGCCGGCGACGGCGGGGCCTCGGCGCCCGACCGGGCCCGCTTCGTGACGTCGCTGGCCGAACGGCTGCGACGCCGCCTCGACGAGGGCGGTGAGTGGGAGCTGCGGCTCCGGGTCCGCCCGAGCGGCGCGGGAGGCGCCCGGCTGGACGCCTGGCTGCGGCGCGCCGATGCCGCCCCGGTCCCGGCCCCCGACGACGAGCCCGACCTCAGCTGCCCGCTGCAGCGCCTGCCCTCCCGGGCCGCTCCCGACGATCCGCCGCTCGCGGAGGCCCTGTTGGGGGCCGACGAGGACACCGCCGCCGTCCTCCACCTGCTGGACGAGCAGGAACACCTGGTCCGGCTGCACCGCGAGGAGCTCAACCAGACCAACCGCGGTGTGCTGGCCCTCCACTCCGACCTGGAGGCGGCCGCGCTGGCCCAGCGGGACCTGCTGGACGCCGAGCGGACCACCCGGGCCGAGGCCGAGCGCGCCCAGCGGCTGCAGTCCTTCCTCGGCGAGGCCAGCGCCGCCCTCACGGCCTCCCTCAGCCGCACCGTCATCCTGCGCCGCCTCTCCGACCTGCTGGTCCCGGAGTTCGCGGAGCACCTGGAGGTCTGGCTCTTCGACGAGGAGGAAGAGGAGGAGCACGAGGGACGCGCCCGCCGCGTCCGGGACCACTCCGCCGCCGCGGTGGCCGCCGCCCGCACCGGCCGCCCCCAGTACGCCGCCACCCATCCCGGCGGCCTGCCCGGCGTCGACGACCTGCCGCCGTCGGTGCTCTTCCCGCACCGGCCGCTGCTGGCCGTCCCGCTGACGGCGAGCCGCCTGCTGGGCGTGCTCACCCTCACCGCCCCCGGGCCGCGCTTCGACGCCGACGTCCCGGTGATGCTGCTCGAACTCTCCCGCCGCGTCGCCGTCGCCCTGGACAACGCCTACCGCTACGAGCAGTACCGCGACACCGCGGAGGCCCTGCAGCGCGCCCAGCTCACCGAACTCCCCACCCCCGACGGGCTGTCGCTGGCCGCGCGCTACCTGCCCGCCACCCGCGGCCTCAACATCGGCGGCGACTGGTACGACGCCTTCCTGCAGCCCGACGGCAGCGTGCTGGCCGTCATAGGCGACGTGACCGGTCACGGACTGCACGCGGCCGTCCTGATGGGCCAGTTGCGCACCGCGCTGCGCGCCTACGCGGTGGAGAACGCCAGCCCCGCGGCGATCCTCACCCGGCTGCACGGCATGCTCCGGCACCTCCAGCCCGACCTGTACGCCACCGCGATGATCGCGCGGTTCCGGCCCGGCGAGCCGGAGGTCGTCTGGGCGTCGGCCGGTCACCCGCCCGCCGTGGTGCGCGCGCCCGACGGCGAGGTGCGGGTGCTGGCCGCGAAGCCGGGCGTGATGCTCGGCATCCCGGTGCCGTTCGTCCACACCGACCACCGCGTCACGCTGCCCGCCGGCTCGTCGCTGGTGATGTACACCGACGGCCTGGTGGAACGCCGGGCCCAGGGCATCGACCCCGGCATCGCGCGGCTGTGCGGCACGCTCGGCGAGATCCCGCCGCCCGAGCTGGAGCAGGACGCGGAGGCCGCGGCCGACGCGCTGCTCAAGCCGCTGCTCCACGACTCGGAGGGCGACGACGACGTCTGCCTGCTGCTGTGCCACGTCCTGCGGCCCACGGGGGTGCCCACCCAGCGCGGCGGTTCGCCGGAGGGCCGCGTGGTGCGGTCCTGACCCGCGCGGCCTGCGGCGCCGCCGCGGGGGCCGGGGACACAGCCAGGGCTCGAGGGCTACGGCTCGGCGGCTACGGCTCGGGGGTGCCGTCCTGGCCGGGGCCGGGGCGCGGGCCCGAGCCGGAGCGTGGGCCGGAGCCGGAGCGTGGGCCGGAGCCGGAGCCGGAGCCGGGGCTGGAACCGGAGCCGGCGCCGGGGCTGGAACCGGGGCCGGAGCCGGGGCGCGGGCCTGTGCCCGGGCTGGAGCCGGAGCCGGAGCCGGAGCCGGAGCCGGGGCTGGAACCGGGGCCGGGGGTGGCGTGGTGGGGCGGGCCCGGGCGGGTGGGGGGCGCGGGGTTGCCCCGGTGCGGGTCGGCCGGGCCGGGCGCGGCGCGGAGGGGGTCGGGCTCGGCGGTGCCGGCCGGGGCGGGGCTGTCCCGGGCGGGGCGCGGATCGGCGGTGACGGTCGAGGCGGTGTCGTGGGCCGCGGCGGTGTCGCCGGCCGAGGCGGTGCCCCGGGACGGCGTGCCGGCGGGGGCGGGGACCGCGGGGTCGCCCGGGGCCGTGTCGGCGGGGTCGCGCGGGGCGGGGGCGGGGTGGGCCGCGCGGAAGGCGAGGAGGCCCCGGCGGAGTTCCTCCCGCTCCGCGGGGGTCATGCCGGCGAGGACCGCGGCGAGCGCCCGGGACCTGAGGTCGGCTATCTCGGCCAGCACCTGCCGGCCGTGACCGGTCAGGGCCAGCCGCACCTCGCGCCGGTCCTGCGGGTGGAGCCGCCGCTCCAGCAGCCCCGCCGCCTCCAGCCGGTCGCACAGCCGGCTCGCCGTGGGCGTCCCCGCCTCCAGGCTCTCCGCCAGCGCGGTCACGTTGAGGCCCGGCTCCGCCTCCAGGATCCGCAGGGCCCGCAACTGGTGCGGCGACAACCGCAGGCTCGCCCCCTGCGCGGCCACCGACCACAACTCCGCCAGACGGTCCACGGCATCGGCGATCCGCCGCGCGACGGACAGGAACTCGTCACGCGGCCCACCCGGCCCACCCGCACGGAGACCACCCATACCCACCCCACTCGCCGTACCCCGAGGAGCGGCGGCCCAACATCGCCGCACCCACCGACCTGGATGCCTTTATCCATCCGTGATCACGGCGCGGGGACCGGCGGCGGGTTTCCCGCGGTGATACTGCCCCGACGCCCACCACCGCGAGGACCCCCGCATGCGACGCCGCACGCCCGGAGTCCGCGGAGGGCCCCGAGGACGTGGTGGCGCTGACCGGCGGGTACTTCCTCGACAGCCGGCCCCGCCTGGTGCTGCTGCCGGGCGGGCCGTCCGGGCTCGACACCCGCGCCACGCGGTCCGTGGACCCCGGCTCGCCGCGTCCCTCCTCGCCACGGAGGTAGCGTGGAGGGGAGGCCCCGAAGGAGGGCAGTGCGATGCCGTGGTACCTGTGGCTGCTCACCGCCGCGGTGCTGGGTGTCGCGGAGTTCTTCACCCTCGCGCTCTTCCTCGGACTGCTGGCGGCCGCCGCGCTGGTCGCCGCCGTCGTCGCCGGCATCGGCGTCGGCACGGTCGGACAGCTGGTGGCGTTCGTGCTCGCGGCGGCGGCGGGTCTCGTCGTCGTCCGCCCCGTGGCGATGCGGCACATGGCGCGCCGACCCGTCGCGCGGGAGGGCAGCGACGCGCTGATCGGCAGACGGGCCGAGGTCGTGCAGGAGGTCACGGCCACCCGTGGCCTGGTCAAACTCGCCGGTGAGGAGTGGTCGGCCCGTGCCCTCGACGACAGCCTGGTGATCCCGGTGGGAGCGCTGGTCGACGTCATGGAGATCGAGGGCGCCACGGCCGTCGTCCACCCCCGTGACCTGCTCCCCGGAACCGGCTGAGCCCACAGCAGCGGAACAGCAGCGGAGGCGTTGTGGATCCCGTCGTCGTCCCCATCCTCGTGGCGGCCCTGGTGGTCGTCTTCCTGGTGGCCGCCACCGTGCGGATCGTCCCGCAGGCGCGGCGCTACAACATCGAACGGTTCGGCCGGTACCGCCGGACGCTGCAGCCGGGGCTGAACCTGGTCGTGCCGGTGGCGGACCGCATCAACACCAAGCTGGACGTGCGCGAGCAGGTCTACTCGTCCGACCCCCGGCCGGTGATCACCGAGGACAACCTCGTGGTGAACATCGACACCGTGCTCTACTTCCAGATCACCGACCCGCGGGCGGCCGCCTACGAGGTCGCCGACTACCTGCAGGCGATCGACCAGCTGACCGTCACCACGCTGCGGAACGTCATCGGCAGCATGGACCTGGAGCGCACGCTCACCTCGCGCGAGGAGATCAACTCCCGGCTGCGGGCCGTCCTCGACGACGCCACCGGGAAGTGGGGCATCCGCGTCAACCGCGTCGAGATCAAGGCCATCGACCCGCCGCACACCATCAAGGAGGCGATGGAGAAGCAGATGCGGGCCGAACGCGACAAGCGGGCCGCCATCCTGCACGCCGAGGGCGAGCGGCAGGCCAAGATCCTCACGGCGGAGGGCACGAAGCAGAAGGACATCCTGGAGGCACAGGGCACCCGGCAGGCGATGGTCCTGCGGGCGGACGGCGAGGCCAAGTCGGTGGAGCTCGTCTTCGAGGCCATCCACCGCAACGACGCCGATCCGAAGGTGCTGGCCTACAAGTACTTCGAGACGCTGCCGCACCTGGCGAACAGCGACAGCAACACGTTCTGGGTGATCCCCGGGGAGCTCACCGAGGCGGTCCGGACCGTCAGCCGCGCGTTCGACGGCCACGCGACGGCGGGCGAGGCCCCGCAGGACGGCCCGCGGCGGCACGACCGGAGCCCGGGGGCCGGCGGCGGCCCGCGCGGCGCCGCCGACGCGGTCGCGGCCGCGGACGAGGCCGGGAAGCAGGCCGCCGCGGCGGTCGACGACGCCAAGGCCGAGGCGGAAGCCGCCCGCTCACCCGGTGCGGGCCGCACCCCGGGCGCCTGACCTTCCGCCCCCGCGGTGACGGACGCGGTCGCGGGTCGCGGAGCACCGTTCCGGCCAACTTCCGTATCCCGCAGGGGAGTTCGCATGCCCGGCATCGGGTGCCGGGGGCCTGACGGCGCGTCGGGAACGTTCCGCCCGCAGCCCCGCCAAACCAAGCGATATCGAACCGCAACCGACGGACAGTTTAGGTTAGGCTAACCTCGCTTCTGTGAGAGCCGAAGAGACCTCCCTGGTCACACCCCCGCGCGGGCACCGACTCACGGCGACGGACGTCACCGTGGCCTACGACGGCGCCCCTGTCGTCCATCAGGCCGACGTCACCCTGCGGCCGGGCCGGGTCACCGTCCTGGTCGGGCCGAACGGCAGCGGCAAGTCCACGCTGCTGCGCACGATGGCCCGCCTGCAGCGGGCGCGCGACGGCGCCCTCACCCTCACCGACGAGCAGGACGGCGGGCAGCGGGAGACCGACGCCCTCGCCCTGACGCCCCGCGAGTTCTCCCGGCGCGTCGCCCTGCTGACGCAGTCGCGCCCCACCCCCACCGGGCTCACCGTCCGCGACGTCGTCGAGTTCGGCCGCTACCCGTACCGCGGACGCTGGGGCAAGGCCGACCCGGGCGGCCCCGCCGCCGTCGACCGCGCCCTGGCGCTCACCGGCACCACCGCCCTCGCCGACCGCGGCGCCGAGCACCTCTCCGGCGGCCAGCTCCAGCGGGTCTGGCTGGCCGGCTGCCTGGCCCAGGAGACCGGCGTCCTCCTGCTCGACGAGCCCACCACCTACCTGGACCTGCGCTACCAGGTCGAACTCCTCGACCTGATCCGCGAACTGGCGGACGACCACGGCATCGCCGTCGGCGTCGTCCTCCACGACCTCGACCAGACGGCCGCCGTCGCCGACCGGGTCGTGCTGCTGCACGAGGGCCGGATCGTCGCGGACGGGGAGCCGGCCGAGGTCCTCACCCCGGACCGGCTGACAGCGACCTACGGCATCCGCATCGACGTCGACACCGATCCCCTCACCGGCCACCTCCGCACCCGCGCGGTGGGCCGGCACCACACCCGCTCCACGCCCGAAAGGCTCACCCCCTCCTCATGAAGCGCCACCTCCTCGTCGCGGCCACCGCCGCCGTCGCCGCCCTCTCGCTGAGCGCCTGCGGCACCACCGAGCCCGCCGCCGACGCCAAGGACACCAAGAAGTCCGAGGCCATCACCCTCACCGACGCCGCCGGCACCAAGGTCGAGCTCGACGGCCCGGCCACCAAGGTCGTCGGCACCGAGTGGAACGTCGTCGAGAGCCTGCTCACGCTGGGCGTCGAGCCGACCGGCGTCGCGGACGTCAAGGGCTACGGCCTGTGGAACAGCGCGGCCCCGATCAAGGGCGAGCCCAAGGACATCGGCACCCGCGGCGAGCCCAGCATGGACACCGTCGCCGCCCTGGCGCCCGACCTGATCGTCGCCACCACCGACCTGCCCGAGGCCGCGGTCAAGCAGCTCCGCGACATCGCCCCCGTCCTCCAGGTCCGCTCCGCCGACGGCTCCGGCCAGGTCGACCAGATGCTGGAGAACGTCGACCTCATCGCCGAGGCCACCGGCACCGAGGACAAGGCCGAGCAGGTGCGCGAGGAGTTCGACGCCAAGCTGGCCGAGGGCCGGAAGGCCCTGGAGGAGGCCGGGCTGGCCGGCGAGGGCATCGCCTTCGCCGACGGCTACGTGACGTCCAACCAGGTCTCCGTGCGCCCCTACACGGCCACCTCCCTCATCGGCGAGGTCAACACCGAGCTGGGCCTGAAGAACACCTGGACGATGAAGGGCGACGAGTCCTACGGCCTGGCCGCCACCGACGTCGAGGGCCTCACCAAGCTCCCGAAGGACACCCACTTCGCCTACATCGGCAACGACGGCGACAAGAACGCCACCCCGTTCGCCGAGGGCGGCGTCCTCGCGGACAACGCCGTCTGGAAGTCGCTCCCCTTCGTCGAGAACGGTGACGTGCACCGCCTCGACGACGGCATCTGGATGTTCGGCGGTCCCCGTTCGATGGAGGCGTACGTCGACGCCCTCGTCGCCTCGCTGACGAAGAAGTAACGCCATGGCCGTCACCGCACCCAGACCCGCCCCGGCGACCGCCGCCGCGGTGACGGCCGCACTGGCCCTGCTGGTCGCCGTCCTCGCCGCCGTCGACGTCACCCAGGGCACCGCGACGGCGGGCGCGCCCGAGCTGTGGAAGGCGCTCACCGGCGCCGCCTCCCCCGGCGACGCGTCCGTGGTGATCGCCTCGCGGCTGCCGCGCATGACCGCCGGCCTGCTGGTCGGCGCCGTGCTCGGCATGGCCGGCGTCGCCCTCCAAGCCGTCAGCCGCAACGTGCTCGCCTCCCCGGACACCCTGGCCGTCAACGCCGGGTCCTACCTGGCGCTCGGCGTGGCCGCCGTCACCGGCGTCTCCCTCCCGCTGCTCGCCTCCTCCGGCATCGCCTTCGCCGGCGGCCTCGCCGCCGCGGCGGTCGTCCTGTCGCTGTCCGGCCTCGGCGCGGGCACCGTCCGCCTCGTCCTGGCGGGCAGCGCCCTCGCCCTGGGCCTGACCGCGGTCACCCAGGGCCTGCTGCTCCTCTTCCCCGAGCAGACCGAGGGCCTGTACGCCTGGAACCAGGGCTCCATCGCCCAGAACGGCTTCGGGGGCGTCGTCCAGATGGCGCCGATCGCCGCCGTCGGCCTGATCGGGCTGCTGCTGACGGCGCGGCGGGTCGACGCGCTCGCCCTCGGTGACGACGCCGCCCGCGGCGTCGGCGTCGACGTCCGCACCACCCGGGTGACCGTGGTGGTGCTGGCCTCCCTGCTGTCCGCCGCCGCCGTCACCCTCGCCGGGCCGATCGGCTTCGTGGGCCTGTGCGCCCCGGCGCTGGTGCGGCCGCTGGCCCGCCGCGTCCGCGCGTTCGGCCGGCTGCGCGGTGCCGTCCCGCTCGCCGGCCTCACCGGCGCCGCCCTGGTCCTCGGCTCCGACGTCGCGCTGCGCGCCGTGGTCCCCGACGACCTGTCCGTCGCGGTGCCGACCGGCGTGGTGACCAGCCTCGTCGGCGCGGTGTTCCTGATCGTGACGGCGACCCGGCTGCGCGACACCGCCGAGTCCGCCGCCCCGGACCGCCTGCGGCCGCGCAGCCGCCGGGTCTTCCTCACGGTGCTGACGTCGCTGGTCGTCCTGCTGGTGGGCGTGGTCGTCGCCGGCGTGCTGCTGGGCGACGCCAAGCTCCTCCTCGGCGACGTCGTCAACTGGGCGCAGGGGCGGTCCGGCCGGGCCGTCACCTTCGTCCTCGACACCCGAGTCCCGCGGGTGGGCGCCGCCCTGCTGGCGGGCGCGGCCCTCGCGCTGGCCGGCACGCTGGTGCAGGCCGTCACCCGCAACCCGCTCGCCGAGCCGGCGGTGCTCGGCGTCACCAACGGCGCCGCCCTCGGCGCGGTGCTCCTGGTGACCTCGGTGCCGCTCGTCGGTTCCTGGGGCGTGGCCGGAGCGGCGTTCGCGGGCGCGGCGGTGGCCTCGGTGGTGGTGTTCGGCCTCGCCGCCAAGGGGGGCTTCCGGCAGAACCGGCTGGTCCTGGTCGGCATGGGCGTGGCCACCGCCACGACCTCGCTGATCAGCCTGATCATCGTCCTCACCGACCCGTACAACGCCACCAAGGCGCTGACCTGGCTCTCCGGCTCCACCTACGGGCGGACCTTCCCGGACCTGGTGCCGCTGGCCGTGGTGCTGGCCCTGGGCATCGCCGTGTCCGCCGCCCGGCGCACGGAGCTGGACCTGGTCTCGCTGGACGAGGACACCCCCAAGCTGCTGGGCATCGGCCTGTCGCGCGAACGCCTGACGCTGCTGGTGCTGAGCGTGCTGCTCAGCGCGACGGCGGTGGCGGCGGCGGGCGCCATCGGTTTCGTCGGTCTGGTCGCCCCGCACGCGGCCCGCGCCCTCGTCGGCCGCCGCCACGGCCGCGTGGTCCCGGTCGCCGTCCTGCTGGGCGCGGTGCTGGTCTGCGCCGCCGACCTCCTCGGCCGCACGGTCATCGCCCCCGCCCAGCTGGGGGCGGGCCTGATGACCGCGCTGATCGGCACGCCGTACTTCCTGTGGCTCCTGGTCCGCAGCAGGGGCTGACGGCCCGTCCGCCCGGGTCCCGGGGGAGCGCGCGGAGCGGGGTCACCCGTACAGCGCGCGTCCTCCGGGGCTGCGGGCCGTGAAGCGCTGCCCCATGGCGATCTCCTCGCCGACGACCGACCAGGGGGTCTCGTCGTCCTGGAAGGGGAGCGGGTCGACGGCGCCCGTCTCCCGGCGGATCCGCTCCACCTCGCGCTCCAGCAGTGCGAGGCCGGACTCCTCGTCGCCGCCGAAGGTGAACTCCTCCAGCAGGCGCCGGAACCGGGCGGCGACATGGACGAGGGAGGAGACGTCCGTGTGGAGTCGCCGCGCGGTCTCCTCGTCGCGGTCGAAGGCGTACACCGCGCCGGACGCGGGGTCGAGGGCGAGGGGCGCGTCGAGCAGCCGGCCGATGACGGGCCACCCGCCCGCGCCCTCCGGGACGTCCTCGACGTCCTCGAGGTGGACGGAGTCCCGGACGAGCGGCAGCCGCCCGGAGTCCTCGCGGGGCCGGTACAGCGTGACCGCCCCGGTGGGGACGCCGACGTCCCGCAGGAGGCGGGCGCCCTCGGTCTCCGCCGCCTCGGGCGGGAGGGCGGTCGCGGGCACGGTCGCGACGCCGCCCTCGCCGAAGACCGCGACGAGTTCGCCGCGGGTCACGTCGAACAGGGCGTCCGGAGCGGGGGCGGGGCCGCGCGGGGGAAGCTGGGGCATCACGGACCTCTCGCGGTGACGGGCCGACCGGATCACCCTAAGGGGGAGGGGCCCGGCGGCCCGGTCCGCGTCACAGCCCGCAGGAGCCGCGGTCGAGCAGGAAGTACCGGCCGTTGGCCCACCGGCACAGCCGGATGCCGACGACGATCCCGGCGATGGTCACCACGGCGGGCAGGTACCCTCCCGCGACCTGGACGATCGGGATGGCCGGGCACCCGCCGGAGATCGCCCAGCCCGTGCCGAACAGGACCGCGCCCGGCACCACACCGGCGTGGACGCGCCCCGGGGTGCGGCGGACCCGCAGCAGCGCGAAGACGCAGACGATGATCGCGACGGCGCCCGCGAAGGCGAGGAACATGCGCAGGTCCTGGAAGGTGAACATGCGGTTCAGCTCGGCGTAGTCGCCGAAACCGATGCCGGCGACGGTGAAGCCGAGACCCAGTCCGACGACGATGTTGGTCAGCAGGATGCCGCCCCGGGTGCGCATCAGATCACCTTCCACAGGAGGAACGACACCGCCGAGGCGGTGCCGAAGAACACGGCGGTCGCGATCATGCTGACCGGGTGCAGCCGGCCGCAGCCGTTGAGCCCGTGGCCGGAGCTGCACCCGCCGGCCAGCCGGGTGCCGAAGCCCACCAGCACGCCTCCCAGGAACAGCAGGGCGACCATGGTGAGCGGGTCGCCGGTGACCAGGTCCCGGAAACCGGGGCCCATGTCCAGGCGGAGCTGGAACCGGCCGGAGCCGACCGCGGCGATCGCTCCGCCGATGAAGATCGACACCAGCAGGGCGGCCTGGGTGACCAGCGGGGCGGGCCTCAGGCCGGCCGGGCTCCTCCTCCGGCGCCGTCCGCCCGTCGCCGGACCGTCGTCCACGTCGGGCCCGTACACGGCGGACGTGCCGGGACCGGTCCGGAACTGCTCGGGACCGGTCCCGAACCGCTCGGGACCGGTCCGGAACCGCTCGGGGGTGGCCGCGGCGAGCGCCTCGGCGAGAGCACGCTCGTCCGCGAACGCCTCCTCCTCCCGCTCGAGACGGCGTTCGCTGCGCCAGTGCAGCACGCGGTCCCACGCCGACGACACTCCGAAGGACCGGTCGGTGGCGACGGTGTGGGCGATGGTGACCAGGGCGAGCCCGACGGCTCCCGCCCACCAGGGCCAGTAGGCGCTCATGAGGGGCTCTTCATCCAATCGACCAGCCGGGCCCACCGACCGCGCTTCGCGCGGGGCGCCTGCCGGGTGTCCCGGGCGGCGTCGTCCGGTGCCTGGTGCGCGTAAGCCGGTGCCGCCTGCCGTTGATACGGGTCCGCGGCCGCCTGATACGGGTCCGCGGCCGCCGGGGGAACGTTCGCGAACCAGGCCCCGGCCTCCCCGGCCGCGGCCCGGTAGCCCGACGGTTCGGCGACCGGTCCGGGCGGCGCCGGCTGCGACCAGGCGGGGGCGGTGTGCGTCCGGCCCGGGCCGGCCATGCCGGGCGTGCCCGCGCCGGCCGGGTCCTGGAGGTGCCGCGCGCTGTGGCCGTTGGGCAGCAGGCTGATGGGCACGGGTTCCCCGGTGAGCGACATCTGGTAGCGCGCGCAGTCCCCCCAGCGGTCACCGCTGTCGCAGTAGTAGTCGCGCCAGCCGCGGAGGCTGGATCTGAGGAGGGGGAAGAGCGGGCATCCTGCGGCGTGCGGGCAGGCCACGTGGCTCCTTTCCGACCGGCGCCGCACCACCCGTCCCGGGGTGGACGGATGCCGTTCTCGGTTGTCGTCCTTGCCGCCCCCGAACCGCTTCGAGAAGCCTCGGGGCTCGCGGGCATGACGCCGCGTCAGCGACAGCGTCGCCATGTCCACGCCGGATGCAACCACTGTTCCGCCGCCGCGGGCAACGACCCCCACAGCACGCCCACTTCACTCACGAATCGGCCCCAAGGCGGCCCGAAACTACGGGTCCGTGTGCACGCGGCGTGGGCGCACGGCGCGTGCACACGGCGGCGGCCGGACCGGCGTCCCGGCGTCCCGGCGTCCCGGCGTCCCGGCGTTCCGGCGTTCCGGCGGAGGGCGGGGGGCGGGTGGCGGGTGGCCGGGCGCCGAACCCGCGCTCCCCGCGCGGAAGGCGACGGCACCCGCGCCGGTCCGCGCTCGTGACCTGTGGTTCTTCCGTGCAGGTCCGGTGAGGCGGACGTCAGGGCACCAGCACGACCTTGCCGACCACGGTGCCCGATTCCGCCAGCCGTACCGCCTCGGCCACCTCGGCGAGCGGGACGCGCGCCGCGACCTGGGGGACCAGTTCCCCGGAGGCCAGCAGCGCGAAGACCTGCCCCAGATCGGCACGCAGCGCGGCGCGGAAGGACGCGAGCCGGCGCCGTCCTGCCCAGATGTTGTAGAAGTGGGCGCCCTTGCCGTTGGGTAGGGCGTTCCAGAGCATGAGCCGGGCGAACAGCTTGAGGACCGGCGCCTTCGATGAGCCCTGGACGTCGCGGGTCGAGGCGGTGCCGTAGGAGACGAGGGTCCCCCGGGCGGCGAGGAGGCGGTAGGAGGCGAGGATGCCCTCGCCGCCGACGTGGTCGAACACCGCGTCGTACCCCTGCGGGGCGTTCGCGCGCAGCCGGCGCTCGAGGTCGGGGGCGCGGTAGTCGACGGGTTCCGCGCCCAGCGCCCGGACGGCGTCGTGGTGCTTGGCCGAGGCGGTGCCGACGACCCGGGCGCCGGCGATGCGGGCGAGCTGGACGAGGGTGGAGCCGACGCCGCCGTTCGCACCGTGCACCAGGACGACGTGTCCGGCCCTGACCTTAGCGAGGCGGTGGAGCATCTGCCAGGCGGTGATGCCGTTGACCACGAAGGTCTCCGCCTCGGCCGGGTCGACCGACGCCGGTACCTCGACCAGGTCGCCGGCATCGACGGTGACCTGACCGGCCCAGCCGCCGGTCTTGGTCAGGGCGGCGAAACGCCGCCCCAGCAGCTCCTCGGACACGCCCGCTCCCACGTCGACGGCCCGTCCGACGAGGTCGTAGCCCGGGACAAAGGGGAAGGGCGGCTGGTCGTAGTACTTGCCGCGCCGCATCTGCTGCTCGGCGAAGGAGACACCGGCGGCCTCCATCGCCAGGACGACCTGGCCGGGGCCGGCCGGGCGGGCGGGCCGGGTGCGGAGCCGGATGCCGTCCGGGTCGACGACGCCGGGCAGCACGGCCTCGGTGACGGTCGGCGCGGCGGGGCGGGAGGTGTCGGGCATGAGCTCGCTCCAGGTGAGGTGAGGTGAGGTGAACTTCAAGGAGGATTCGGCTCCGGGGTGACTGTGTGGTTGAACACTCACTCCCGGCGCCGAAGAAGAGGCGGCCACGGGACCTGTGTCGCGGGGCCGCCGTCGGCCGGGGGTGTCAGTAGTGCGCGATCCCGGTGGTCAGGGTGCGGGTCCAGGGCGCCGATACCGCCTCGGCGTCGATGGAGACCAGCAGGTGGCAGAGCATCCCGAGGGCGAAGAACTGCTGGACCTGCTCCTCGCTGCCGCCCGAGGCGCTCCGGACGTACTCCACGGTCCGGGCGTACCCGGCCCGCACCGCCTCCCTGATGGCGGGTTCGGAGACGGCCGCCGCCTGCGCGTGCAACTGGACGAGCATGAGGTCGTTGTCGCTGATCAGGCGGGCGTAGGCGTCACCCATCGAGGCGAGGACGGCCTCGGGGGAGGCGCTCGCGGCCTCCGCCGCGCCGCCTTCGAGGGCGGCGCGGACGCGGACGAAGCAGTGGTCCACGACCGCGGTGAACAGCGCCTCCTTGTTCGGGAAGAGGCGGTAGACGTAGGCCTGCGAGATGCCGGCGGCCTTCGCCACCTCGGAGGTGGTGGTCCCGAAGTATCCCCGGGCCGCGAAGGCGCCGATGGCTGTACGCAGAACCGTCTCCCGGCGCTCCTCGGCCGTGGACAGCTGGCGACGCTCTGTCTTCATGTGAGTACCTAATCACTCACTGACGCTCGCGGTCAAGCGTGAAGGGGACGGGCGGCCTCAGGGGTGAGGCGGCGTCCTCGCCTTGACCTCCCTAGCCATGAGTGATTAGCTAATCACACATCGGCCGAGACGTCAGCGCCCGGCCTGGTTCCCACCCGTCCTCCTTCGCCCGTGCCCCGCCCCTCCCCCTCCGCAGATGTCGGAGTCGGGGGCGCGGCCAGCAAGTGAGTGACCAACCACTCTATACACCCCAAAGGAAGCCCGATGCTTGCCTTCACCACCGCACTCCTCACCGCCCTGCCCCTGACCTTCGGCGGGGTTGACCCCGCACCGGTGGGGATCGACGAGGCGGCTCCGGTGATCACCCGGGACGACATCGTCATCGACGCGCCCCTGAGCCGTGTCTGGCGCACTCAGACGGACGTCGAGAACTGGCCCGCCTGGCAGCCGGCGGTCAGTTCCTCGGTCAAGCAGACGCCGGGGGCGCTGCGCCCGGGCTCCTCCTGGGTGTGGTCCACCGAGGGTCTGAACGACATCGCCTCGACGGTCGAGCAGGTGCAGCCGAAGCGCCGCATCGTCTGGGGCGGACCGGCCCAGGGGATCACGGCGGTGCACGTGTGGACCTTCACCAAGACCGAGGACGGCGTCCACGTCCACACCGAGGAGTCCTGGACCGGGGATCCCGTCAGCGCCAACACCGCGTATCTCCAGGAGGCGTTGGACGAGTCGCTGGACGACTGGCTGCACAACCTCAAGCGGGAGTCCGAGCGGGAGTCCAAGCGGAAGTCCGGGCCCGGGAGCCGGGTGCGTCCCTGACCGACGCCGGCCGGCGGGTGGGAACGCTGCCCGCAACCAGCAGTGCCCGACCCGGTGGAACCGGGTCGGGCACTCCGCTCGGGTCGTGCGTGGCTCAGCCCTGGGTCCAGCGCTGGTTGCTGCCGCCGGAGCAGGAGTAGAGCTGGATCTTCGTTCCGTTGGCGGTGCCGGTGCCGGTGGCGTCGAGGCAGAGGCCGGACTGGACGCCGGTGATGGAGCCGTTGGAGTTCAGGCGCCACTTCTGGTTGTCGCCGCCCCAGCAGCTGTAGATCTGCACCTTGGCGCCGTTGCCGGTGCCGGCGGCGTCCAGGCACTTGTTGCCGTAGACCCGGAGTTCACCGGTGGACGTGTGCGACCACTGCTGGTTGGCGGCGCCGTTGCAGTCCCACAGCTGGATCTGGGTGCCGTCGGTGGTGCTGCTGCTGGGCACGTCCAGGCAGCGGCCGGAGCCGACGCCCTTGATCTGCCCGGATCCCGAGGTGGGCGGCGGGGAGGTGGGCGGCGGGGTCGTCGGGTCCGTGCCGGGCGAGCCGCTGTTCAGGGCGTTGAGGACCGCGGTGTACGCGGGCTTCTTGCTGCCGTCGTTGTTGAACAGCAGCGGGGTGTCCCCGGACCGCCAGGAGTCGCTGTCGCGCACGCCCCAGACGGTGACGCCGATGCAGCGCGGGACGGCCAGGCAGTCGTTGACCACGCTGGCGTAGGTCGTGGCGGAGGCGCCCTGGATGTCGAGTTCGGTGACGGCCACGTCGACGCCGAGGGCGGCGAAGTTCTGCAGGGTGGTGCGGAAGTTGCTGTTGTAGGGGC
>NZ_JBEYUK010000021.1:0-110993 GCF_040643475.1 Streptomyces sp. NPDC047130
GCCCGGTTACATTCCGAACCCGGAAGCTAAGCCTTACAGCGCCGATGGTACTGCAGGGGGGACCCTGTGGGAGAGTAGGACGCCGCCGAACAATTTTTGGAGGACCCTTGGTCCCAGCGTTCAGCTGGGACCAAGGGTCCTTTTTTGTTTTTCCCCCTTTTTGTTTTGCCGCAGCGCGGGAACTCGACTGCGCGACGATGATCAGCGGTACCGAAGACTAGGAGTCACCGATGTCCACCAACTCTCCCGACGAGCGCCCCGAGCGCGAGCCACGCCGCCGGGACGGTGGTGACCGCGGCGACCGAGGCGGCTACCGCAGCAGCGACCGCGGCGGCCCGCGCCAGGGCGGCGACCGTGGCGGTTACGGCCGGCGTGACGACCGAGGAGGCGACCGGGGCGGTTTCCGCCGTGACGACCGGGGTGACCGTGGCGGCTTCGACCGCCGTGACGACCGCGGTGGCGACCGCCGTGACGACCGCGGTGGGTTCCGTCGTGACGGTGGCCGCGACGACCGTGGTGGCTTCCGACGTGATGACCGTGGCGGGGAGCGCGGCGGCTTCCGCCGTGAGGGCGGCGACCGGCCGGCGTTCCGCCGGGACGACCGCCGTGACGACCGGGGCGGCGACCGCGGTGGGTTCCGTCGCGACGACCGTCGCGACGACCGCGGTGGTGACCGTGGCGGTTTCCGTCGCGACGACCGGCGTGACGACCGAGGCAGCGAGCGTCGTGAGTTCGACCGCGGCGGTTACCGCGGGGGTCGGGACGACCGCCGTTCCGACGACCGTGGCGGGTTCCGTCGTGACGAGCGTGGCGGTGACCGGCCGGCGTTCCGTCGGGATGACCGTCGTGACGACCGCCGTGATGATCGCGGTGGTGACCGTGGCGGTTTCCGCCGCGACGACCGGCGCGACGACCGCGGTGGCTTCGACCGCCGTGACGACCGCCGGGACGGCCGGGGCGGCGAGCGCCGGGACTTCGAGCGCGGCGGGTTCCGCCGGGACGACAGCCGCGGTGAGCGTCCGGAGCGCGGAGGCTTCCGCGGCCGTGACGACCGCGGCTCCCGTGGCGGTCTCGAGCGCCGTGACGACCGCGGTCCGCGTCGCGACGACCGCGAGGAGCGCGGCGGGTTCCGCCGTGACGACCGCCGTGATGATCGCGGTGGTGACCGTGGCGGTTTCCGCCGCGATGACCGCCGTGACGACCGCCGTGACGACCGCGGCGGTTTCGACCGCCGTGACGACCGGGGCGGCGACCGTGGAGGCTTCCGTCGCGACGACCGCCGCGACGACCGCGGTGGTGACCGCGGTGGTGACCGTGGTGGCTTCGACCGGCGTGACGACCGTGGCCCGCGTCGGGACGACCGGGGCGGGCGCCCCGGTGGCGGCTTCCGGGGTGGACGCCGGGACGACGACCGTGGCGGCTACCGAGGGCGGGACGACCGCCGCGGTGGTGGTGGCGGCGGACGCTTCCGTGAGGAGCGCCAGCGCGAGCGTGACCGTGAGCCCATCAAGCGGCTGCCCATCCCGGAGGACGTCACCGGTGACGAGCTGGACAAGGACGTCAAGCAGGAGCTCCAGAGCCTGCCCAAGACGCTTGCCGAGGACGTCGCCCGCAACCTGGTGATGGTCGCCCGGCTGATCGACGAGGACCCCGAGGGCGCCTACGGCTACTCCCGGGTGGCCCTGCGGCTGGCCTCCCGCGTCGCGGCCGTGCGTGAGGCGGCCGGTTTCGCCGCGTACGCCAACCAGAAGTACTCGGAGGCGCTGGCCGAGTTCCGCGCCGCCCGGCGGATGACCGGCACCGTGGACCTGTGGCCCGTGATGGCCGACTGCGAGCGCGGTCTGGGCCGGCCCGAGAAGGCCCTGGAGATGGCCGGCGCCGCCGAGGTGCACCGTCTGGACAAGGCCGGTCAGGTGGAGATGCGCCTGGTCGCGGCGGGTGCCCGCCGCGACATGGACCAGCTCGACGCGGCGATCGTGACCCTGCAGAGCCCCGAGCTGGCCTCCAGCGCGGTGCACCCCTGGACCGCGCGG
Organism: Streptomyces sp. NPDC047130; assembly: GCF_040643475.1. Classification (NCBI taxonomy): domain Bacteria; kingdom Bacillati; phylum Actinomycetota; class Actinomycetes; order Kitasatosporales; family Streptomycetaceae; genus Streptomyces; species Streptomyces sp. NPDC047130. Next base: position 2,034 of record NZ_JBEYUK010000021.1, read on the forward strand.
CTGCGGTACGCCTACGCCGACGCGCTGCTCGAGGCCGGGCGCGAGTCCGAGGCGCGTGACTGGTTCGCCAAGGCGCTCGAGTCCGACCGCGACGGCGGCACGGACGCCGCCGACCGGCTGGCGGAGCTCGACGGCGTGGGCGGTTTCGTCGACGCGCTGGACGAGGACGCCGTCGACGACGGTGAGCCGGTGATCGAGACCGCCACCGAGGCCGACCAGGACACCCGGGCCGACGAGGACGGGATCGAGGACGGGATCGAGGACGGGATCGACGACGAGGTCGAGGCCGACGAGGTCGAGGACACGGCGGCCGAGGACGGCGCCGAGCCCCTGGCGGCACCGGGCGAGCGCGGGACGAAGGACGACGGGACCGTCAAGGACGGCGACGAGGTCTGACGGACGACCGCGTGCCGTAGTGGCGCGTGAGCGACAGGAAAGGGCGGGGCCGGTGGCCCCGCCCTTTCTCATGTCCGGGGTCGCCTCATTCCCCGACCAGGCGCAGGACCAGGCCGGAGGCGGGCTTCGGGCCGAAGGATGTGGACTTGCGGGGCATCTTCACGCCCTGCTCGGCCAGTTCGCGTACGACCTCCTCGCGCACCGGGTGCAGCAGGACGGCCGTGCCGCCCTCCCGCTCGGCCTGCCGGACGGTGGCCGCGGCGTCGTGGATGTAGGTGATCCGGTCCGGCGAGTCCTCCGGGATGCGCCAGACGTCGTCCAGCAGGGCCCGGTGCAGGACGGTGGCGTCCAGGGTCCGCCAGGCCTCGGGCGGGCCGGACGGGACGGTCCGGGCGAGGAGAGCTGGGTCGGGGCGGTCCACCAGGTGGAAGGCGCCGTCCCCGGCGAGGAGGAAGGCGTTGCCCTCGCCGGCTGCCTGGGCCAGGTGCCCGAGTGCCTCGGGCAGGGCGGCGTCGAGGCGACGGACCCGGAAGAGGCCGCTCAGGGCGGACAGGGCCTCGGGCACCGGAAGACGGCGGAGGAGGCGGTGGATGGCCCGGACCCGCAGCGGATAGCGGGTGCTGTCGACCAGCAGCACCAGGCCGGAGTCCCAGGGACCGGGGTCGGGCAGGTGGGAGTCCCGCAGCCGCAGGTAGGTGGCCCAGCGGTGGTGGCCGTCGGCGATGAGGGCCGTGCGGCGGCTGAGGTCCCGCCGGGCCGCGGCCTGCTCGGCGGGGTCGGTGACCGCCCAGAGGCGGTGGGCGACGCCGTCCTCGGTGACGGTCGACAGCAGGGGCTCCCGGCCCGCCGCCGCCTCGACGACCGCCGCGGCCCCACGGGCCTCGCCGTCTCCGTCGCCGCGGTAACTGAGCAGGAGCGGTTCGAGGTTGGCGGAGGTCGCCCGCATCAGGGCCGCGCGGTCGGCGACCACGTGCGGCATCACGTCCTCGTGGGGGAGGACCACGCCCTCCTCCGGGTCGGACAGGCGGAGCGCTCCGATCAGGCCGCGCTGCAGCAGGCCGTCCACGCCCCGCTGTTCGTAGACGTAGAGGGCGGGCCGGTCCTCGACGGTCAGGACGCCGTCGTCCAGCCAGCGACGCAGGGTCGCCGCGGCGCGGGCGTTGCGCTCCTCCGGGTCGAGGGCCTGCGGGAGGATCAGCCGGACGATGTTGTGCGGATCCAGCGCCTCCAGGTGGTGCAGTCCGTCGGGGCGGACCACCACGTCGTACGGCGGCGAGGTGACGGCGGCCAGGTCGCGGACCCGGTCGGCGGCGTAGCGCAGGCCGCGGAACGGGCCGAGTTCGAGTCCGTGCCGTCCCTGCTCCCCGTGGTGACCTGCTGTGCTCATTGGTGCATCGTATGTGCGCACCTGACGTGAGGGATCATCGGGGGAAGAGCGGATCCCCAGTGGTGCGGAAGGAGCGGGAACATGACGCGGACCGTCAGGACGCGGCCGGAGGGCAGCGGCGGCCAGGTGCTGCGCGAGGCCTACGACACGGCCCTGCTGGACCTGGACGGCGTGGTGTACGCCGGCGGCGAGGCCATCGTGCACGCGGTGGACTCCCTGGCCGCGGCCAGGGACGCCGGGATGCGGCTCGCGTACGTCACCAACAACGCGCTGCGCACGCCCGACACGGTGGCCGGGCACCTGACGGAACTGGGGATGCCGACTCAGGCCGGTGAGGTGATCACCTCGGCGCAGGCGGTGTCCCGGCTGGTGGCCGAGGCGCTGCCGCCCGGGGCGCGGGTGCTGGTCGTCGGCGGTGAAGGGCTGCGGGTCGCGCTGCGGGAGCGCGGGCTGGTGCCGGTCGAGTCGGCGGACGACGACCCGGCCGCCGTGGTCCAGGGGTACGGCGGACCCGACCTCACCTGGGGCCGGTTCGCGGAGGCCTGCTACGCTATCGCGCGCGGGCTGCCCTGGTTCGCCTCCAACACGGACCTGACCGTGCCCACCGCGCGGGGCATCGCGCCCGGCAACGGCGCGGCGGTCGCGGTGGTGCGGATGGCGACCGGGGCCGAGCCGCGGGTGGCGGGCAAGCCGCTGCCGCCGATGCACCGGGAGACCGTCCTGCGCACCGGCGCGCGGCGGCCCTTGGTCGTCGGGGACCGGCTCGACACCGACATCGAGGGCGCCTTCAACGGGGACGTGGACTCGCTGCTGGTGCTGACCGGGGTCACCGACGTCGCCCTGCTGCTGGCCGCGCCGCCGGAGCACCGGCCCACCTACGTCGACGCCGACCTGCGGGGACTGCTCGCGCCGCAGCCGGAGGTGACGGCGGACGGGGACGGGTTCCGGTGCGGCGGCTGGCAGGCCGTCGCGGAGCGGGGGGAGCTGACGCTGAGCGGCGACGGCGAGCCGCTGGACGCCGTGCGGGCGCTCTGCGCCGCGGCCTGGACGGCGGCGGGGGAGGGCGTCTGCGCGCTCGACGCGGGGAAGGCGCTGGCCCGGCTGGGGAGGTGACCGGCCGGGCGCGGGGCCCGAGGCCGCCGGGCCTGCGGGAACCGCGGGGCCTGCGGGCGAACCGCCGGGCCTGCGGGCGAACCGTGGGGCCTGCGCGGATGAACGGGGCGTCGAGCCCCACGGTTGGTTAGGTTAACCTAACCGGGTGTTCACAGACACTCCCACCCAGCAGCGCGCCGCGGCGCCGCCCGCCGGGCCTTCGCGGCAGCGGCGGCGCTCCGCCATGAAGGCCGTCGGCCTGGTGGCCGCCCTCGTGCTGCTGGTCCTCGTGGCCGCGGCGAGCATCGCGGTCGGCGCCAAGCAGCTGTCCATGGGCCAGGTCTGGCACGGCCTGTTCGCCGACACCGGCACCTACGGCGACGTCGTCGTCGGCGAGCGGCTGTCGCGGACCGTGCTGGGCCTGCTCGCCGGAGCCGCGCTCGGTCTGGCCGGCGCGGTGCTGCAGGCGCTGACCCGCAACCCGCTCGCCGACCCGGGCCTGCTCGGCATCAACGCCGGGGCCTCGGCCGCGGTCGTCACCGCCATCACCTTCTTCGGTGTCACCTCCCTCGCCGGCTACGTGTGGTTCGCCTTCGCCGGCGCGATGCTGGTCGGCGCGCTGGTCTGGTTCCTCGGCGGCAGCCGCGGGGCGACGCCGGTGCGGCTGGCGCTGGCCGGCATGGCGATCGCCGCCGCGCTCCAGGGCTACCTGCAGGCGCTGATGATCCTGGACGAGGCGGCGCTCGGCCGGATGCGGTTCTGGACGGTCGGATCGCTGGGCACCGCGTCCTGGCAGAGCATCGGGCAGGTGCTGCCGTTCATCGCCGTCGGCACGCTGCTGGCACTGGCCCTGGCGCGGCCGCTGAACGCCATGGAGATGGGCGACGACACCGCCCGGGCGCTCGGCGCCCACCTCAACCGGACGCGGGCCCTGTCCATGCTGGCGGCGACCCTGCTGTGCGGGGCGGCCACCGCGGCCTGCGGGCCCATCGTCTTCGTCGGCCTGATGGTGCCGCACGTGGTGCGCTCCTTCACCGGGCCGGACCTGCGCTGGATCCTGCCGTACGCCACCGTGCTGTCGCCGGTGCTGCTGCTGGGCGCGGACGTGATCGGCCGGATCGTGGTGCGGCCCTCGGAGCTCCAGGTCGGCATCGTCACCGCGGTCATCGGCGGGCCGCTCTTCATCTTCCTGGTCCGACGGCGGAGGACGGCGCAGCTGTGACAACCCTCAAGAGCTCCCCGCGGCCCGTGCTGCGGATCGGTGGGCGCGTCTCGCTGCGGATACGGGTCCGTGCCGTGGTCGTGGTGCTGCTGCTTTCGCTGCTCGCCCTCGCCTCGGCGGTGGTGCTGATCGGCACCGGCGACTTCCCGATGTCCTTCGCCGACGTCCTGTCCGTGCTGTTCGGCTCCGGCCACCCGGCCGACGAGCTCATCGTCCAGGAACTGCGGCTGCCGCGGGTCCTGGTGGGGCTGCTGGTCGGCGCCGCGCTCGGGCTGGGCGGCGCGCTGTTCCAGGCGGTCTCCCGCAACCCGCTCGGCAGTCCCGACATCCTCGGCCTCGGCCAGGGCGCGACGGCCGGAGCGCTCACCATGATCGTGCTGTTCTCCGGCAGTGCCACCGCCGTCACACTCGGCGCGCTGGTGGGCGGCCTGGTCACCGGCACGGCGATCTACCTGCTCGCCTGGAAGCGCGGCGTGCACGGCTACCGGCTCGTCCTGGTCGGCATCGGCGTCAGCGCGGTGATGACCGCGGTCAACAGCTACCTGATCACCAAGGCCGACATGGTCGACGCCGCACGGGCCGTGGTCTGGATGACCGGGTCGCTCAACGGCCGGGACTGGACGCAGGTGTGGCCGCTGCTGGCGCTGTGCGTGGTGCTGGTCCCGCTGGTGCTGGCCAACGAGCGGGGCCTCAGGATGACCGAGATGGGCGACGACGCCTCCTACGCGCTGGGGGTGCGCGTCGAGCGGCTCCGGCTGGTGCTGCTGGGCTGCGCGGTGCTGCTGACGTCGGCGGCCACGGCGGCGGCGGGGCCGGTGGCCTTCGTGGCGCTCACCGCGCCGCAGCTGGCCCGGCGGCTCACCCGGTCGCCGGGGCCGAACCTGGTGCCGTCCATGGTCATGGGCGCCGCCCTGCTCATCGTCGCCGACCTGCTGTCCCAGCGGGCCTTCGGGTCCGACCAGCTGCCCGTCGGCGTGGTCACCGGCGCGCTGGGCGGCGTCTACCTGCTGTGGCTGCTGGTCACCGAGCGGAAGGCCGGGCGGATATGAGCGCCGGGACACACCCCGTCGAAGAGTCGACGAGTCGCACCCGAAGTGGAAGTCGAAGAGGAGTACCGGCGCCCGTGAACCGACTGTCGGCCCAGAACGTCACCCTCGCCTACGAGCAGCGCGTCATCGCGCGCGAGCTGTCGGTGGAGATACCCGACAACTCGTTCACCGTGATCGTCGGCCCCAACGCCTGCGGCAAGTCGACGCTGCTGCGGGCGCTGTCGCGGATGCTGCGGCCCAGCGAGGGGCGGGTGCTGCTGGACGGGGAGGTCATCCAGTCGCTGCCCGCGAAGAAGGTGGCGCGCACGCTGGGGCTGCTGCCGCAGTCCTCGGTCGCCCCCGACGGCATCACGGTCGCCGACCTGGTCGCCCGCGGGCGGTACCCGCACCAGGGGCTGCTGCGGCAGTGGTCGCCGCAGGACGAGCGGGTCGTCCAGGAGTCCATGGAACGCACCGGAGTGGCCGAACTGGCCGACCGGTACGTGGACGAGCTGTCCGGCGGGCAGCGGCAGCGGGTGTGGATCGCGATGGCCCTCGCCCAGGAGACGCCGCTGCTGCTGCTCGACGAGCCGACCACCTACCTGGACATCCAGCACCAGCTCGACGTGCTGGACCTGTGCGCGGAGCTGCACGAGGAGCACGGGCGGACGCTGGTCGCGGTGCTGCACGACCTCAACCACGCGGCGCGGTACGCCACGCACCTGATCGCCCTGCGGGACGGGGAGGTCGTCGCGGAGGGGGCGCCGGGGGACGTCGTCACCGCGGAGCTGGTGGAGCGGGTGTTCGGGATCCGGTGCCAGGTGATCGCGGACCCGGAGACGGGCACGCCGCTGGTCGTCCCGGCGGCCCGCCAGGCCCGCGCCACCACGCTTTAGCTTCCGCGGTACGCCGCGTCGGGCACGGCTACGCGGGTCAGAGGAGGGTGCGGAGGTGGAGGAGGTCGCGGAGGGGGGCTTGGAGGGTGAGGCGGCCGGTGGCCCAGGCGTGGGGGAAGGGGAGCGCGCCGGAGACGAGCGCGAGGAGGTCGTCGCCGGTCGCGGAGAGACGGATCCGGGCCGGCTCGGGCGGCACGCCCGGGACCGTGCCGTCGAGCACCAGCCGCCCTCCGGTCAGCCGCCCGGTGAACGTGACGTCCAGGTCGGTGACGTGGCAGCTCAGGGTGCGCTCCACGGCCGCCGCCTCCCGCACCCTGCCCGGCGCGGACGCGAGACGCCCCGCCAGCTCCTCCAGTGCCGTACGGCACTCCTCGATCGTGGCCATCGCGACAGACGGTACCCCCGTGGCACGAGGTAGCGTCGTGCCATGAGCGAGACACCACCCGAACCGCCGCCGGACGAGGACGAGGACCCGGCCGCGCCGGCCCCGCTCGGGGTCCCCCGCACCCCCACCGGCGACGCCCGCGTCGACGCCGCGCTGGAGCGGCTCGCCGACGTCGACCACCTCGCCGCCGACGGTCACCTCGAGGTGTACGAGGATGTACACGGGGCGCTCCGCGAGGCGCTCACCGCGCTGGACGACCCCATCGCGTCAATGCCGCACGACAACAGGAGCTGAACCGAACGTGGCAGGAGTGGCACGCCGCCGTCTCGACGCCGAACTGGTGCGCCGGAAGCTGGCCCGTTCGCGGGAGCACGCGAGCCAGCTGATCGCCGCCGGACGGGTCACCGTCGGCAAGGCCGTGGCGACCAAGCCCGCCACCCAGGTGGAGACCGCGGCCGCGATCGTGGTGGCGCAGGACGACAGCGACCCCGAGTACGTCTCGCGCGGCGGCCACAAGCTGGCCGGCGCCCTGGCGGCGTTCGTGCCGAAGGGGCTGAGGGTCGAGGGGCGGCGGGCGCTGGACGCGGGCGCCTCCACCGGCGGGTTCACCGACGTGCTGCTGCGCGCCGGCGCCGCGCACGTGGTCGCCGTGGACGTCGGCTACGGGCAGCTCGCCTGGTCGCTGCAGAGCGACGAGCGCGTGACGGTGAAGGACCGTACGAATGTGCGGGAGCTGACGCTCGAGCAGATCGACGACGTGCCGGTCGACCTGGTCGTCGGCGACCTGTCGTTCATCCCGCTGGGGCTGGTGCTGCCCGCGCTGGCGCGGTGCTCGGCACCGGACGCGGACCTGGTGCTGATGGTGAAGCCGCAGTTCGAGGTGGGCAAGGAGCGGCTCGGCAGCGGTGGTGTGGTGCGCAGCCCGGAGCTGCGCGCGGAGGCGGTGCGGGAGGTCGCGCGGCGGGCGGGCGAGCTGGGACTCGGGGTCCTCGGCGTCACCGCGAGCCCGCTGCCCGGACCGTCGGGGAACGTCGAGTACTTCCTGTGGCTGCGTGCCGGGGCGCCCGCCCTGGACCCGGCCGACGTCGAACGGGCAGTGGCGGAGGGGCCGCGTTGAGCGCATGCAGAACTGACGGGCGGGACCGCACGGTCTTCCTGCTGGCCCACACCGGGCGGCCGGCGGCCGTCCGCAGCGCCGAGCTGGTGGTGGCGGGGCTGCTGGACGCCGGGCTCGGCGTGCGGGTGCTGGAGTCCGAGGCGCACGACCTGCCGCTGCCGGACAGCGTCCAGCTGGTCGCCGAGGCCACGCCCGAGTGCCTGGACGGGTGCGAACTGCTGGTCGTCCTCGGCGGCGACGGCACCCTGCTGCGCGGAGCGGAGTTCGCCCGCGCCTCCGGCGTGCCGATGCTCGGCGTCAACCTGGGCCGGGTCGGGTTCCTCGCCGAGGCGGAGCGCGACGCCCTCGACCAGGTGGTGGAGCGGGTGGTCGCCCGTGACTACGAGGTCGAGGAGCGGATGACGGTCGACGTGGAGGTGCACCGCAACGGCAGCCTCGTCCACTCCGACTGGGCGCTCAACGAGGCCGCCGTGCAGAAGGTCTCCGCGGAGAAGCTCCTCGAGGTCGTGCTGGAGATCGACGGGCGGCCGGTGACCGGGTTCGGCTGCGACGGGATCATCTGCGCCACGCCCACCGGGTCGACGGCGTACGCGTTCTCGGCCGGCGGGCCCGTGGTGTGGCCCGAGGTCGAGGCGCTGCTGATGGTGCCGATCAGCGCGCACGCCCTGTTCGCCAAGCCGCTGGTGACCTCGCCGGACTCGGTGCTGGTGGTGGAGGTGCTGCCGCACATCCCGCCGGGGGTGCTGTGGTGCGACGGCCGGCGCACGGTCGAACTGCCGCCCGGGGCACGGGTGGAGGTCCGGCGGGGCGCGGTGCCGGTGCGGCTGGCGCGGCTGCACCACGCGTCGTTCACCGACCGGCTGGTGGCGAAGTTCGCCCTCCCCGTCGCCGGCTGGCGGGGCGCCCCGCACTGACCCGGAGCCGCCTCCGGGCGGCACGCCCGGGCGGGGGCGCGTCGCGATCATGGCCTCGGACCTCGTAAGGTCGGGTGCGTGTTGGAGGAGATGCGGATACGGTCGCTCGGAGTCATCGACGACGCGGTCGTCGAGCTGTCCCCCGGTTTCACCGCGGTCACGGGTGAGACGGGTGCGGGCAAGACGATGGTGGTCACCAGCCTCGGTCTGCTGCTCGGCGGTCGCGCCGATCCCGCGCTGGTGCGGATCGGGGCGAAGAACGCGGTGGTCGAGGGCCGGATCGCCCTTCCCGCCGACGCGCCCGCCGTCACCCGTGCCGAGGAGGCCGGCGCCGAGCTCGACGAGGGCGCCCTGCTGATCAGCCGCACGATCTCCGCCGAGGGCCGTTCCCGGGCCCACCTCGGCGGCCGGGGCGTGCCCGTCGGGCTCCTCGCCGAGCTGGCCGACGAACTCGTCGCGGTGCACGGGCAGACCGACCAGCAGGGCCTGCTGAAGCAGAACCGCCAGCGGCAGGCGCTCGACCGGTACGCGGGCGCCGCCGTCTCCGGACCGCTGGAGAAGTACACGGACACCTACCGGCGGCTGCGGGCGGTCTCCGCCGAGCTGGAGGAGATCACCACCCGGGCCCGCGAGCGGGCGCAGGAGGCGGACCTGCTCCGGTACGGCCTGGAGGAGATCAACGCCGTCGAGCCCCGGCAGGGCGAGGACACCGAGCTGGCCGCCGAGGCGCAGCGGCTCGGGCACGCCGAGGCGCTGGCGCAGGCCGCCACCGCCGCGCACACCGCTCTGGCCGGCGACCCGGAGGACCCCGAGGGCGTCGACGCCGGATCCCTCGTCTCGGGCGCCCAGCGCGCCCTGGAGGCGGTCCGCTCGCACGACCCGGCGCTGGCCGCGCTCGCCGACCGGGTCGGGGAGATCGGCATCCTGCTCGCCGACGTCTCCGGCGAACTCGCCGGGTACGCCGGAGACCTGGACGCCGACCCGCGCCGGCTCGCGGCCGTGGAGGAGCGCCGGGCCGCGCTGACCCAGCTCACCCGGAAGTACGGCGAGGACATCGACGCCGTGCTGGCCTGGGCCGAGCAGGCCGCCGCCCGGCTCACCGAGCTGGAGGGCGACGACGACCGGGTCGGTGAACTCACCGCCGAACGCGACGCGCTCCGTGCCGAACTGGGCTCCCTCGCCGAGCGGCTGACCGAGGCGCGCACGGAGGCCGCCGAGCGGTTCGCCGCCGCGGTCACCGAGGAACTGGCCTCCCTGGCCATGCCGCACGCCCGGGTGTCGTTCTCCGTCCGGCAGACCGAGGACCCCGACGGCATCGAGGCCGGCGGACGCACGGTGGCCTACGGGGCGACCGGTGCGGACGAGGTCGAGCTGCTGCTCGCCCCGCACCCCGGCGCGCCGGCGCGGCCGATCGCCAAGGGCGCGTCCGGCGGCGAGCTGTCCCGGGTGATGCTCGCCGTCGAGGTGGTCTTCGCGGGCACCGACCCGGTCCCCACCTACCTGTTCGACGAGGTCGACGCGGGCGTCGGCGGCAAGGCCGCGGTCGAGATCGGGCGGCGGCTCGCCCGGCTCGCGCGGACCGCGCAGGTCGTGGTCGTCACCCATCTGCCGCAGGTGGCGGCGTTCGCCGACCGGCAGCTCCTGGTCGAGAAGACCAACGACGGATCGGTCACCCGTTCGGGCGTCAAGGTGCTCGAAGGAGAGGACCGGATCCGTGAGCTGTCGCGGATGATGGCCGGTCAGGAGGACTCCGAGACCGCCCGGGCGCACGCGGAGGAACTCCTCGGGACGGCGGCCGCCGCGCGCGCCGAGCTCTAGGCCGAAGGGCCCTGGAGGGCGGGAGCGGGTCTGCGGGCCGCCCGCGCTCTGGCATCCTGGGCGGCGGACGAACGAGCGCCGTCGGCAGGGCGGGCGGCGGCGACGGACCCTTCCGGGACCGCCGCCGCCCGCCGCTCCCGACGGCGACCGCCCCACGTCCGCACCGCTTCCGCACCTGCCCCGCACGCCGCCCGACCAGGAGCCCAGGCGCCCGTGACCTTCGCCAGAACCCCCTCCCCGACCGGCCTCAGGCCGCTGCGCGCCGTCCAGGTGACCGGCGGCAGCGCGGCCGGGAGCACCCATGTGCGGTCGCTGACCGCCGGTCTGGTCGCCCGGGGCGTGCGGGTGACGGTCTGCGCCCCCGGCGACACGGAACACACCCACGGCTTCGCGGCGGTCGGCGCCCGGCACGTGCCGGTGCCGCGCAGCAGCGACCCGGCGTCGGTGGCGGCCCTGCGGGTCGCCTGCGCCGACGCCGACGTGGTCCACGCGCACGGACTGCACGCCTCGTTCCGCACGGTGCTGGCGCTGGGCGGGCGGCGCACGCCGCTGGTGGTCACCTGGCACAACACGCCGCGGGCCGAAGGGGCGGCGCGGGCACGGCTGCTGAAGGCGCTGGAGCGCCGGGTGGGACGGGCCGCCTCCGTGGTGCTGGGGGTCTCCTCCGACCTGGTCGACCGGGCCCGGCGGCGCGGGGCGCGGGACGCCCGGCTCTCGGCGGTGGGCCTGCCGAGGCTGCTGCCGGTCGCCGGGGCCCGTGCCGACACCGACGCCGAGCGTGACCGGCGGGCCAAACTGCGGGCCGAACTCGGCGCCCTAGGGCGGCCGTTGATCCTGACGGTGGCCGCGCTGGAGGAGGGGCGCGGGCACCGGCTGCTGCTGGACGCCGCGCGGCGGTGGCGGGAGGAGGAGAACCCGCCGCTGGTGGTCGTCGCCGGAGAGGGGGCGCTGCGCGGCGAGTTGCAGCGGCGCACGGAGCACGAAGGGCTGCCGGTACGGCTGTTGGGACGGCGCGACGACGTCGGGGCACTGCTCACGGCGGCCGACGTGGCGGTGGTGCCCGACTGCGCGGAGGGGCGCTCGCTGTTCGCCCAGGAGGCGCTGCACTCCGGGGTGCCGCTGGTCGCGGCGGACGTCCCCGGCATGGCCGAACTCGTCGGCGACGGCGCGGAACTGGCCCCCGCGGGCGACGCCGCCGGTCTCGCCCGCACGGTCTCCGCGCTGCTCGCCGATCCGGTACGGCGGGAGGACCTGCTGCGGCGCGGGCTCCGGCAGGCCGGCACGTGGCCGACCGAGGACGAGACGGTCGCCCAGGTGCTCAGCGTCTACGACGAGCTCACCCAGCCCCTGCCGTTCGCCTGACCGGCGCCCGGACCGGTTGTCGGACCCCCGGGCTACCGTCGGAACATGACCGACGACCGGACCTTCCCCTCCGCCCTCGAGGCCGTGAGCCGTGTGCGCTTCGACCACGACGGCGGCAGCGGCATTGACTACGAGCCGTACGACGCGTTCCTGCCCGCGGGGGAGACCACGGAGTGGTTCCGCGCCTGGACCGGCAACGACGAGGTGGACGGCGACACGTTCCGGATCTTCGCGCAGGAGGGCACGGGCGGGCTGGTCGGCCTGTGGCTGGTGCGGGAGGGACGGCCGCTCACCGGCCAGCCCGTGGTGTACCTGGGCTCGGAGGGGGAGACGGTGCACCTCGCGACGGACCTCGGCGACTTCCTGTGGCTGCTGGCCCGCGGCGTGGGGCCGATGGACGTCGCCCACCGGGCCTGGACCGCGGCGGACGAGGAGTGGGTGGTCCGGCCCGACCCGGCGATGACCGCGGTGGCGGAGGAGTTCGCCCCCGACGCGCGGCCGAGGACGGTGGAGGAGATCCTCGCCGACGCCGGCAAGGGCATACCCGGCCTCGAGGACACGGTGTACGACCTCTGCCGCTGAACGGCCACGGGGGCCGGCCCTGCCCCTAGCCGGCGGCCCGCGGCCCGTACGGCCGCCGCGGGGCGGCCCTCCGCCCGCGCGGCAGCAGTCGCTCGGCGAGGAGCACCGCGCAGCCCCCGGCCGTCAGCAGTCCGCCCGCCAGGAAGGTGCCCCGCACCCCCGCGAGCGGCAGGATCAGGCCGCCCAGCGCGGCGCCCGAGGCGATGCCGACGTTGTAGGCGCCGGAGTTCGCGGCGAGGGCGATGTCCGTCCGGCCCGGCGCGCAGCGCAGCATCGCGTTCTGCGTCGTCATGAACACCGGACCGACCGCACCGCCCATGAGGACCAGGAACAGCACCGCCGCGAGGGGGTGGGCGCCGGCCGCGTACAGGCCGAGCATGCCGGCGGTCTGCGCGGCGACGGCGGTGACCAGCGTGGCCCGGGGGAAGCGGTCCAGGAACAGCCCGGTGACGCTCACCCCGGCCAGGCAGGCGACGCCGAAGGCGACGAACAGGGTGGCGACCGTGTCGGGCGGGAACCCGCTCACCTCGCCGAGGAACTCCACGACGTAGGTGAAGCCCGTGAACGCCCCGGTGGAGGACAGCGCTCCGGCGGCCAGCACGGTGGCGAAACGGCGGACGTCGGGCTCGGATCCGTAGGCGGCCCTCTCCTCCTCCGGACGCGAGGTCGGCAGCAGGGTGGCGATCGTGACGAGACACAGGAGCCCGAGGACCGCCAGCACGGCGACGGGCACCTGCCAGTCGCTCCGCCGGCCCAGCCAGGTGCCGGCGGGGACGCCGAGCACGAGGGCGAGCGAACCGGCGACCGACAGCGCGCCCACGACGCGGCCGCGCACCTCGGGCCTGAACAGGCCCACCGCGACCGGCCCCATCACGGCCCAGAACAGGGCCTGGGCGAGTGCCGTCAGCAGGCGTGCCAGGAGCAGCGGCGTGTAGGAGGTGGCCAGCGCGGCGGCCAGGCTGGACACGACCAGCGCGGCCAGCAGCCCGGTCAGGACGTGGCGCCGGGGGACCGCCCGGACGGCGTGGGCGAGCGGAACGGAGGCCACGGCCACGGTCAGGCCGTAGCCGGTGACGAGCAGGCCGACGGCCGACAGGGACACCCCGAGGCTGCCGGAGATGCGGTCCAGGAGACCGATCGGCAGGCTCTCCGCCGTGTTGAAGGTGAAGGCCGCCAGCATCAGGGCCGCGAGCACCGCCCGCCGCCGCCAGGCGGCGGCCGGCGGCCCGGAGGCGGCCCGGTCGTCCGTCGTGCTCCTCGTGCGGTCCTGCTCCGCGGCACCGTCCATGGCAGTACCCCATCGGGCGCGGCGGCACCGCCGCAACCGGATTCCGCATTCCGCGCCGTCGCGCCGGGCCCGACGGCGGCCCCGGCGCGCCCGGGCCGTCGCGAGGACGACCGGGGCGCGGTGACCGGGGCGCGGCAGGGCCCCGCGGGCAACAGCGGATCAGCCCCCGTACGCCCCCGAGGCGGTGAGGCGCAGGGCGGTGTCGATCAGGGGGACGTGGCTGAAGGCCTGCGGGAAGTTGCCGACCTGGCGCTGCCGCTTGGAGTCCCACTCCTCGGCCAGCAGACCGAGGTCGTTGCGGAGCGAGAGCAGCCGCTCGAAGAGCCGCCGCGCCTCGTCGACCCGGCCGATCATCGCCAGGTCGTCCGCCATCCAGAACGAGCAGGCGAGGAACGCCCCCTCGTCACCGGCGAGGCCGTCGACGTTCTCGTCGCCCGGGTGCGTCGGGTACCGCAGGATGAAGCCGTCCGGTGTGGACAGCTCCCGCTGGATCGCCTCGATGGTGCCGATGACCCGCTTGTCGTCCGGCGGCAGGAACCCGACCTGCGGGATCAGCAGCAGCGACGCGTCCAGCTCCCGCGAGCCGTAGGACTGGGTGAAGGTGTTGCGCTCGGGGTCGTAGCCCTTCTCGCACACGTCCCGGTGGATGTCGTCCCGCAGCTCCCGCCACCGCTCCAGCGGCCCCTCGGCGTCGCCGGACTCGACCAGCTTGATGGTGCGGTCCACGGCCACCCACGCCATGACCTTGGAGTGCACGAAGTGGCGGCGCGGGCCGCGCACCTCCCAGATGCCCTCGTCCGGCTGGTTCCAGTGGTTCTCCAGGTAGGAGATCAGCTTCAGCTGGAGCTGGGAGGCGTAGTCGTTGCGGGACAGGCCCGTCATGTGCGCCAGGTGCAGCGCCTCGATGGTCTCGCCGTAGACGTCGAGCTGGAGCTGGTGCGCGGCGCCGTTGCCGACCCGGACCGGGGCGGAGTCCTCGTAGCCGGGCAGCCAGTCCAGCTCCGCCTCGCCGAGTTCGCGCTCACCGGCGATGCCGTACATGATCTGCAGGTTCTCCGGGTCGCCCGCGACCGCCCGCAGCAGCCACTCGCGCCAGGCGCGGGCCTCCTCGCGGTACCCGGTGCGCAGCAGCGAGGACAGGGTGATCGCCGCGTCCCGCAGCCAGGTGTAGCGGTAGTCCCAGTTGCGGACGCCGCCGATCTCCTCCGGCAACGAGGTGGTCGGCGCGGCGACGATGCCGCCGGTCGGCGCGTAGGTGAGCGCCTTGAGCGTGATCAGCGAGCGGATCACGGCCTCCCGGTAGGGGCCGTGGTACGTGCACAGGGCCACCCACTCCCGCCAGAAGTCGTCCGTCGCCGTCAGCGACTGCTCCGGCTCCGGCAGCGGCGGCGGCTCCTTGTGCGAGGGCTGCCAGGACAGCGTGAACGCCATGCGCTCGCCCTCGCGGACGGTGAAGTCGGTGTAGGTCGTCAGGTCCTCGCCGTAGGTCGTCAGGTCCTCGTCGTCGCCGCTCAGCACGGCGGTGTCGTACCAGACGGAGTCCGGGCCGGCGATGCCGACCAGCCGGCCGTTGCGGCGGTGCACCCACGGGACGATCCGGCCGTAGGAGAACCGCATGCGCAGCGCGGATCGCATCGGGACCTCGCCCGAGACGCCCTCCACGATCCGGATCACCTGCGGGGCGCCGTCGCGCGGCGGCATGAAATCGGTCACCCGGACCGTGCCGCCCGGGGTGTCCCACTCCGACTCCAGGACGAGCGAGTCGCCCCGGTAGCGGCGGCGGGTGGCGTCGGGCGCTTCGGCGTCCGGCGCGTGGGCGGGCCCGACGCGCCAGAAGCCGTGATCCTCGGTGCCCAGCAGGCCGGCGAAGATGGCCTGAGAGTCGAAGCGGGGAAGGCACAGCCAGTCCACCGTGCCGTCCCGGCAGACCAGTGCGGCGGTCTGCATGTCTCCGATGAGTGCGTAGTCCTCGATACGCCCGGCCACGTGCAACTCCAGTCGAACGGCCACATCGTCCCAGCGGGACGGTCGCTCTCTTGCGGTCAAGTCAAAGGGGGTGAAGCGGAAAAGACGGTTGTTCGCTCGGTATGGGCTGACGCTCCCGTATGCCCACGGTTGTGTTGTCCGGGGTAACCGGGACACGGCCTGTGACACCGGCTTGGGTGTGCCGTCCTGCCCGGCCGGGCGCTCAGCGAGTGTCCGAGCAGGATACGACGCGGGATGATGATGCGCGCGACGCTCACGGCAACAAGAGTGATCCGAACGGGTGGGCGCCCGGTGACCGGGGAAAGACGCAGGTCACAGCGGCGGCTCCGGTGCGCGGACGCCGTAGCTCCCACGCGCTGATACCCTGGTAGCCCGTGGACCGGTGGGAGAAAAACCCCGGCACCGCAGCGACGGCCCCCCCGGCGAAACCGGGTCGGCAAGCCGCTCATCCCCAGACACCGCCACCACGGGAGCCCCCCTTTGGCCATGCCCGCTGCTTTTCGAAACAGCAACGCCACGACGACCAAGCACATCTTCGTCACCGGGGGTGTCGCCTCCTCGCTCGGGAAGGGCCTGACGGCTTCCAGCCTCGGCATGCTGCTGAAGGCCCGCGGTCTGCGTGTCGTCATGCAGAAGCTGGACCCCTACCTGAACGTCGACCCGGGCACGATGAACCCGTTCCAGCACGGTGAGGTGTTCGTCACCAACGACGGCGCCGAGACCGACCTGGACATCGGCCACTACGAGCGCTTCCTCGACCGCGACCTCGACGGCTCGGCCAACGTCACCACCGGCCAGGTCTACTCCACGGTCATCGCCAAGGAGCGCCGGGGCGAGTACCTGGGCGACACCGTCCAGGTCATCCCGCACATCACCAACGAGATCAAGCACCGCATCCGCCGCATGGCGACGGACGAGGTCGACGTGGTGATCACCGAGGTCGGCGGCACGGTCGGCGACATCGAGTCGCTTCCCTTCCTGGAGACGGTCCGCCAGGTCCGCCACGAGGTCGGCCGCGACAACGTCTTCGTGGTGCACATCTCGCTGCTGCCCTACATCGGCCCCTCCGGCGAGCTGAAGACCAAGCCCACCCAGCACTCGGTGGCCGCCCTGCGCAACATCGGCCTCCAGCCGGACGCCATCGTGCTGCGCTGCGACCGCGAGGTCCCCACCGCCATCAAGCGCAAGATCTCGCTGATGTGCGACGTCGACGAGGACGCCGTGGTGGCCTGCCCGGACGCCCGGTCCATCTACGACATCCCCAAGACGATCCACGGCGAGGGCCTCGACGCCTACGCGGTCCGCAAGCTGGACCTGCCGTTCCGCGACGTCGACTGGACCACCTGGGACGACCTGCTGGACCGCGTCCACAACCCCGACCACGAGATCACCCTGGCCCTGGTCGGCAAGTACATCGACCTGCCCGACGCCTACCTGTCGGTGACCGAGGCGCTGCGCGCCGGCGGTTTCGCCAACAAGGCCCGCGTCAAGATCAAGTGGGTCACCTCCGACGACTGCAAGACCCCGGCCGGTGCCGCCCAGCAGCTCGGCGACGTCGACGGCATCTGCATCCCCGGCGGCTTCGGCGACCGCGGCGTCTCCGGCAAGGTCGGCGCGATCCAGTACGCCCGCGAGAACCGCGTCCCGCTGCTCGGCCTCTGCCTGGGCCTGCAGTGCATCGTGATCGAGGCGGCCCGCAACCTGGCCGGCATCCCCGACGCCAACTCCACCGAGTTCGACCCGGCGACCGCCCACCCGGTGATCTCCACCATGGCCGAGCAGATGGACATCGTCTCCGGCGAGGGCGACATGGGCGGCACCATGCGGCTCGGCATGTACCCGGCCAAGCTGGCCGAGGGCTCCGTGGTGCGCGAGGTGTACGACGAGAAGGAGTACGTCGAGGAGCGCCACCGCCACCGCTACGAGGTGAACAACGCCTACCGCGCGGAGCTCGAGAAGAAGGCCGGCATCGTCTTCTCCGGCACCTCCCCGGACGGCAAGCTGGTCGAGTACGTGGAGTACCCGCGGGAGGTCCACCCCTACCTGGTGGCCACCCAGGCCCACCCGGAGCTGCGCTCCCGCCCGACCCGCCCGCACCCGCTGTTCGCCGGCCTGGTGAAGGCCGCGGTCGACCGTCAGCAGGGGACCGGCGCCTACGCCCGGTGACCGTCCCGCTGACCGGGTGACGATACGGTGGCCGGGGTACGCGCCCTGCGGGACGCGCGCCCCGGCCCCGTCGTTCCCGTGACGAGTTCCCCGTGTTCAGCTTCCCCGTGTTCAGCAGTTTTGTGGAGAGGACCGCCCCGATGACCGACCCGGTGATCAAGGACGCACCCGAGGAGTGGGAGATCCGCTCGTCGAGCACCCCGTTCACGGGCAAGAAGACCTCCGTGCGGACCGACGACGTGGTGATGCCCGGCGGGACGGTCGTGAGCCGTGACTACCAGGTGCACCCCGGCTCGGTGGCCGTCCTCGCCCTGGACGACCAGGACCGCGTGGTGGTGCTGCGCCAGTACCGGCACCCCGTCCGCCAGAAGCTGTGGGAGATCCCGGCCGGCCTGCTGGACGTGCCCGGCGAGAACCCGCTGCACGCCGCACAGCGCGAGCTGTACGAGGAGGCGCACGTCAAGGCCGAGGAATGGCGGGTCCTCGCGGACGTCTACACCACGCCGGGCGGCTGCGACGAGGCGGTGCGGATCTTCCTCGCGCGCGGACTCTCCGACGTCGAGGGCGACCGGTTCGAGGTCGAGGACGAGGAGTCCGACATGGAGCTGGCCCGGGTCCCGGTCGCGGACCTGGTGCGCGGCGTGCTGGCGGGCGAGCTGCACAACAACTGCCTGGTCGTCGGCGTGCTGTCGCTGGTCGCGGCCCGGGCCGGCGACGGAACGGACACGCTGCGGCCCGCCGAGGCGCCCTGGCCCGCCCGGCCCTTCGAGGCGTGACCCGTGGTGGTCGCCCGGGTCCTCGCGGCGTGACCCGCGCGGCGGTCGCCCGGGTCCGGTGAGGCCTGCCAGGGTCCCGCCGGCCCCGTCCGGCCTCGTCCGGCCCACGTCAGAGGCTCCGGCCGGGGCCGAAAGGGGCCGCCCTCCGCGTCCGGTCGGGGGACCGCGGGGGTGTGGTCCCCCGTGCCGCCGACGTCCTGTGAACTACGCTCGTGCAAGGCCCCGCGGACGGGGTGGCGCGTGCGTGCAGGACGGGAGTGTGGCCCGTGACGGACCAGGCGGTGGACACCGGCAGCCGGACGCCGGACGCGGCGCGGAGGCCCTCCGGCGAGACCGCCGCGTCCGCCCCCTGCCCACCGGCCCCGCCCTCGCGGTTCCTGGGGCGGACCCGCGAGCTCAAGGAACTGCTCGCCGACATCGAACGCGCCGGACTGAACACCATCGCCGGACGCAAGGCCCCCCGCGCCCGCGTCCTGCTGATCGCCGGACGCCCCGGCTCCGGCCGCACCGCACTCGCCGAGGAACTCGTCCGGCAGGTCGCCGACCGCTACCCCGACGGCGTGCTGCGCGCCCGGCTCACCGAACCCGGCGGAACGCCGGTGCCCACCGGACGGGCCGCCCGCGGACTGCTCGGCCAGCTCCCCGCACCGGCCGCGCCCGGCGCGGACGAGGACGAGCTCACCGCCACGCTGCGCGCCGCCCTCGCCTCACGCCGGGTCGTGCTGCTCCTCGACGACGCCGCCGACGCCGAACAGGTCGACGAACTCGTCCCCGACACCCCGGACTGCCTGGTCGTCGCTGTCTCCCGCGGCCCCCTGACCGGCATCCCCGACGTGCGTCCCTGCGTCCTGGGCGGACTGGACACCCACTCCGCCGTCGACCTGCTGACCCGCCGCACCGGCCCCGTCCGGGTCACCGTCGACCCCTGCGCCGCCCAGCAGCTCGCCGAGGAGTGCCACGGGGAGCCGGCCACCCTGCTGCTGGCCGGCGGCTGGCTCGCCGACCGGCCCAAGGTGGCCGTCGCCGACCTGGTAGCCCAACTGCGCGCCGACCCGGCCGCCGGACCGCTGGACCGCGTGCTCGGCCTGGTCCACGACGGCCTGCCCGCGGCCGCCGCCCGGATGCTGCGCCTGCTCTCCCTCGCCCCCGCCGGACTGGTCGACCCGCACACCGCCTCCGCCCTCGCCGGCTGCTCGCCGCAGGCCGCGACCGAGACCCTGGACACCTTCCACCGGCTGGCCCTGCTGCACCAGGTCCCCGCCACCGGGCTGCTCTACGAGGTCCCCGGCTGCCTGCACCCCCTGCTGACCGCGCTCGCCGCCCGGCTCGACCGGCCCGCCGAGCTGCGGCTGGCCAGGGCCCGGGCACTGGAGCGCACGGTACGGATGCTCCACGCCTGCCGGCTCGCCGCCGAGACCGGCGAGGCCGCCCTGGCCCGTCGGCAGGCGCTGCCGCGCGCCCTGCGCTTCGCCGGGCCCGAGGAGGCCGCCACCTGGCTCGACGAGCGCCGCGAGGCCCTCCTGACGGCCGCCGCTCTCGCCGTCGCCGACGGGGAGCTGGACACCCTGGCCCGGCGGCTGATGTCCCAGCTCGTACGGGCCCTGGTCGCCCACGTCGGCACCGAGGACGCCACCTGCGACCTGTACGCCGTCCACCGGCTCGTGCTGGACGTCGCGGAACGGCGCTCCCTGCCCCGCGAGAAGGCCGCCGCCCTGCTCAACCTCGCCGACCTCGACGCCCGCACCGGACGCACCGCCGAGGCGCTGACCCGCTACCGGGCCGCCCTGGACGCCGGCCGGGAGGGCCGCGACCCGTACGCCGTGGGCCGGGCCATGGAATCCCTGGGCGGGGCCCACCAGGAACTCGGCGACCTGGACCGCGCCGCCGACTGGTACGGCAGGGCCCTCGCCGAACGCCTCGCCCGCGACCAGCGGGCCGACGCCGCCCGGCTCTACGGCCGGATCGCCTCCGCCCACGCCTGCGCCGGCCGCCACGAGGAGGCGCTGCGGCACTGGCGCGCCGCCGTCACCGAACACCGGCGCGGCGGCGACGTCGCCGCCTGCGCCCGCGCGCTCGGCGAACTCGCCCGCGCCCAGGAGTACACCGGGCGGTTCGAGGAGTCGCTGCGCACCTGCCGGGAGGCCGTCGCCCGGGCCCGCCGGGCCGGGGACGAGCGGCTGGAGGCGGGCCTGCACCTCAGGCTCGCCGACACCCTCGAACGCCTCGGCGACCCCACGGCGGCCCGGCTCCACCGGGAGAGTGCCGGGCGGATGCTGGGTGACGAGCTCGCAGGGGTACCCGAAGAACGTGGATGACGCCCCGGGGCCCGCCCGGGTCACCTCTCCCGACGCCCGACGGCGGGGCTGGTGGCACTACGGAGCGGATCGTCCCGGAACGTCACCCCGCACCCCGCACCGTTCCTAAGAAATCCGTGGCGTATCCCGCAGGTATCACTTGCTTTACAAGGCTAGACAGCGGGAAATCCTTCATTAGACTGGCGATGTCGCCGGTTCTCCGGCGTGTGTCCCGGTGTGCCCACAAGCGACCGGTATATCCCCGCATGCCCCGGCGCCACAGCGCCGCCGCGTGCGTTCCCCCGCCCCCCGACTGCAAGGACCGTGATCGACGTGAAGGTCGGCATCCCCCGCGAGGTCAAGAACAACGAGTTCCGCGTGGCCATCACCCCCGCGGGTGTCCACGAGCTGGTGCGCAACGGCCACGAGGTCGTCGTCGAGCGGAACGCGGGCCTCGGCTCGTCGATCACCGACGAGGAGTACACCGCGGCCGGCGCCCGGATCCTCGGGACCGCCGACGAGGTCTGGGCCGCCGCGGACATGATCCTCAAGGTCAAGGAGCCGATCGCGGAGGAGTACCACCGCCTCCGCAAGGACCAGGTCCTCTTCACCTACCTGCACCTGGCCGCCGACCGCCCGGGCACCGAGGCGCTGGTCGCCTCCGGCACCACCGCCATCGCCTACGAGACCGTCGAGGTGAACCGCGCGCTGCCGCTGCTCGCCCCGATGTCCGAGGTCGCCGGCCGGCTGGCCCCGCAGGTCGGCGCCTACCAGCTGATGCGCGCAAACGGCGGCCGCGGCGTCCTGCCCGGCGGTGTCCCCGGCGTCGCCCCGTCCAAGGCGGTCGTGCTCGGCGGCGGCGTCTCCGGCTGGAACGCCACCCAGATCGCCGTCGGCATGGGCTTCCAGGTCACGCTGCTCGACCTGAACATCAACAAGCTCCGCGAGGCCGACAAGGTCTTCGGCACCAAGGTGCAGACCGTCGTCTCCAACTCCTTCGAGATCGAGAAGGCGCTGCTCGAGGCCGACCTGGTCGTCGGCGCGGTGCTGATCCCCGGCGCCAAGGCCCCGAAGCTGGTCACCAACGAGCTGGTCTCCCGCATGAAGCCGGGAAGTGTCCTTGTCGACATCGCGATCGACCAGGGCGGCTGCTTCGAGGACTCCCGTCCCACCACCCACGCCGAGCCGACCTTCAAGGTCCACGAGTCGGTCTTCTACTGCGTCGCCAACATGCCCGGCGCGGTCCCGAACACCTCCACCTACGCGCTGACCAACGCGACGCTCCCGTACGTCGTCCAGCTCGCCAACCGCGGCTGGGTCGAGGCGCTGCGCCGCGACCCGGCGCTCGCCAAGGGCCTCAACGTCCACGACGGCCAGGTCGTGTACCGCGAGGTCGCGGAGGCGCACGGCATGGAGCACGTCGCTCTGGAGAGCGTGCTCGGCTGAACCGGCCGTAAACACGGCCGAGTCGACATTCCGACATGACGAGACGGCCGTCACGACCGTCAACCCGGACGTCAACACCGCGAAACCGGCCGGACCTTGGGCTACCAGGTCCGGCCGTTCGCGCATCCCGCCCCTGCCCAGCGGCGGTCGAGCCGGTCCACATGTCAACCGGACGTCGGATTTCGGTCGTTGTGCGCCCGGGTGAATCGCGCGGTGCGACGCGCGTACGCCCTTGACAACGGGCGTGTCCGGAAGGGACACGGCAGGCCGGGTCCGGCGGATTGTGTTGCTGCGAACGGTCGACACGCCATAGAGTCGCCCATCGTCGGCATGGTGCCACGCTGACCTGTCTAGAAGTTTCCTGGTCACCAAGGAGGTAAGACGACTTGTGAATGAGTCGACATTTACTCCCGGGGGTGGTCAACCAGGAACGCCTGCGGGGGACACCGGACCCGCCGGAATCGAGGCTGTCGGCTCCGTCGCGGTCCGTACCTTCGCAGCCCACCAGAGCCAGCACCCCCACCTGGCTCCGACAGCACACCAGAGCATGGATGCCCATCACGTGAACGCCATGGCCGGCGACGCAAGTGGCGCGCCCCACCACCACTTCGCCGAATACGACGAACTGCCCGACGGTCACTTCTACGACCCCGACGCCGAATACGAGCCGGACCCCGAGTACGCGGCCACCCTCGCGCCCGACGCCGCGCGTCAGCGGCGCGAGCGCATCGGCCCGACCGGGCGCCCGCTGCCCTACTTCCCGATCCCCGGGCCGCTGACCGACCACGGCCCCGCGAAGATCATCGCGATGTGCAACCAGAAGGGCGGCGTCGGCAAGACGACGTCGACCATCAACCTGGGCGCCGCGCTGGCCGAGTACGGCCGGCGGGTCCTGCTGGTCGACTTCGACCCGCAGGGCGCGCTCTCGGTCGGTCTGGGCGTCAACCCGATGGAGCTCGACCTCACCGTCTACAACCTGCTCATGGAGCGGGGCATGGCGGCCGACGAGGTGCTGCTCAAGACGGCGGTCCCCAACATGGACCTGCTGCCGAGCAACATCGACCTCTCCGCCGCCGAGGTGCAGCTGGTCTCCGAGGTCGCCCGCGAGTCGACCCTGCAGCGCGCGCTCAAGCCGCTGATGTCGGACTACGACTACATCGTGATCGACTGTCAGCCCTCGCTGGGCCTGCTGACGGTGAACGCGCTGACGGCCGCCCACAAGGTGATCGTGCCGCTGGAGTGCGAGTTCTTCGCGCTGCGCGGTGTGGCGCTGCTGACCGAGACGATCGAGAAGGTCCAGGAGCGGCTGAACCCGGAGCTGGAGCTCGACGGCATCCTCGCCACGATGTACGACTCCCGCACGGTGCACAGCCGCGAGGTGCTGGCCCGGGTGGTCGAGGCGTTCGACGACCACGTGTACCACACGGTCATCGGACGGACCGTCCGCTTCCCGGAGACCACCGTGGCCGGCGAGCCGATCACCACGTACGCCTCCAACTCCGTCGGCGCCGCCGCCTACCGCCAGCTCGCCAGGGAGGTGCTCGCCCGGTGTCACGCCGAGTGAGTCTGCCCGGAGCCGACGAGCTGTTCCGCACCACCGGGGGCTCCGGCCTCCAGTCCTCCTCCCCGCGCCGCCAGGCCACCGCCGAGCGGGCGGAGGCGCGGGTCCCCGCGCCGGCCGTCGAGGACGACCTCGCCGCGCGGGACGGGGTCGAGGGGCTGCCGCCCTCCGTCCCCGCCCAGGCCGGTGACGCACAGGCCGCCGAGCACGCCGTGGCGGACGCGGTGACCGGGGACCAGGGCGAGACCCACAGCAGGGCCGGCGGCGCGGAGGGCGCCGCCGCCGCGGCCACGGGCGTCACCCCCCGGCGCCGGGGGCGCCCCGCACGGCGGCCCAGCGGCCGTGAGCGGCACGACGAGAAGATCACCGTGTACGTCTCGGCCGAGGAACTCATGGACCTCGAGCACGCCCGGCTGGTCCTGCGCGGGGAGCACGGACTGGCCGTGGACCGCGGACGCATCGTCCGCGAGGCGGTCGCGGTCGTCCTGGCCGATCTGGAGTCCCGGGGGGACGCGAGCATCCTGGTGCGGCGGCTGCGCGGGCGGTAGAGGTAGCCTGCCACGGCCATGACCTCGAACGTCCCCTCCCGCAGGCGCCCCCTCGGCCGCGGCCCCGGCCTGCCGCAGGCCCCGGCCGCCCCGGAGCCTGCCCAGGAGGACGCGCCCGAGCCTCCGCCGGCCCCCGCGCCGCCCGTTCCCACGCCCCGGCCCGGGCCCGTACCCGCGTCCGCCGCGGCATCGGCATCGGCTCCGGCCCCGGCATCAGCTCCGGCCCCGGTTCCGCCTCCCGCATCAGCCCCGGCCCCGGTTCCGGCCCCGGCTCCGGCGGAAGCTGCGCCGCGCAGGCCCGCCGGGAAGGCCGCCGGAACGCCCCGGGCGGAACCCGTGGCCCTCCTCCTCCCCACCGCCCAGGCCCCCGCCCCCGAGGCCGCCCAGGCCCCCGTCGCGGGGGAGGCGGCACGGGACGGCGCAGGGGGACGGACCGAGGACCCGGACACGTTCACCGTGCACCTCACCAACTTCGAGGGGCCGTTCGACCTGCTGCTCCAGCTGATCTCCAAGCACAAGCTGGACGTCACCGAGGTCGCCCTCTCGCGGGTGACCGACGAGTTCATGGCGCACGTCCGGGCCCGCGGCGACGACTGGGACCTGGACCGGACGACCGAGTTCCTGGTCGTCGCCGCCACCCTGCTCGACCTCAAGGCGGCCCGGCTGCTGCCCGCCGCCGAGGTGGAGGACGAGGCCGACCTCGCCCTGCTCGAGGCACGGGACCTGCTCTTCGCCCGCCTGCTCCAGTACCGCGCGTACAAGCAGGTCGCCGACATCTTCAGCGCCCGCCTGGAGGACGAGGCCCGCCGCCACCCCCGTACCGTCGGCCTGGAGCCGCACCACGCCGAGCTGCTGCCGGACGTGGTCCTCAGCATCGGACCCGAGGGCTTCGCCAGGCTGGCGGTGAAGGCCATGCAGCCGAAGCCTCCGCCGCAGGTGTACGTCGACCACATCCACGCCCCGCTGGTCAGCGTGCGCGAACAGGCGGCCGTGGTGATGGGCCGCCTCCGCGAGCTGGGCGAGGCCACCTTCCGGACGCTGGTCGAGGACACCGACGACACCCTCACCGTCGTCGCCCGGTTCCTGGCCCTGCTGGAGCTCTACCGGGAGAAGGCGGTCGCCCTGGAGCAGGAGACCGCCCTGGGTGAGCTGCTGGTCCGCTGGACCGGCGACGAGGACGGCCACCGGCCGGTCGTCACCGACGAGTTCGACCGCCCGGCCGGCGACACCACCGAGGAGGAGCGCTCATGACCACCGTCGGAACCCCCGAGGAGGCGGCCGCCGGCCCGCAGGACGACGCCCTCGCGGCGCTCGACCTCAAGCCCGCCCTGGAAGCCGTGCTGATGGTCGTCGACGAGCCGGCGGCCGAGGAGCACCTCGCCAAGGTGCTCCGGCGCCCCCGTCGCGCGATCGCCGACGCCCTGCGCGAGCTGGCCGACGAGTACGCCGTGCAGGGGCGCGGCTTCGAGCTGCGGAAGATCGCCGGGGGCTGGCGCTTCTACACCCGGCCCGAGTACTCCGCCGCCGTGGAGGCGCTCGTCCTGGAGGGCCGCACCGCCCGGCTCACCCAGGCCGCCCTGGAGACCCTCGCCGTCGTCGCCTACCGCCAGCCGGTCAGCCGTTCCCGGGTCTCCGCGGTGCGCGGAGTGAACTGCGACGGCGTGATGCGCACCCTCCTCCAACGCGGTCTGGTCGAGGAGGCGGGCGCGGAACCCGAAACAGGTGCGATCCTGTACAGGACGACGAACTACTTCCTGGAGCGGATGGGCCTGCGCGGTCTGGACGAGCTCCCCGAGCTCGCGCCCTTCGTCCCGGAGGCGGAGACGATCGAGGCGGAGAGCCAGGAAGGGGTTCCGTCGTTCGACCCGGACGCACCCGATGCGCCGGGAGCAGACGACGCAGACGACCAGACGGAACTTTGATGCGAAGCAGCGGCAGCGGCAAGAGCGGCGGGCGCGGGAACTACCGCGGCGCCGGCAACGACAGGGACCAGAAGCAGGGGCAGGGCCGCCCCCGCAAGCCCCGCCCCGAGGAGCGCCGCTACGACGTGGGTCCCGGGGCGACCAAGGACGGGC
This sequence comes from Streptomyces sp. NPDC047130, assembly GCF_040643475.1. Taxonomy (NCBI): domain Bacteria; kingdom Bacillati; phylum Actinomycetota; class Actinomycetes; order Kitasatosporales; family Streptomycetaceae; genus Streptomyces; species Streptomyces sp. NPDC047130. Next base: position 28,373 of record NZ_JBEYUK010000021.1, read on the forward strand.
CCAAGGCGGGCCGCGGCGGCGCCTCCGGCGCCCGCGGCGCCAAGCCGGGCGGGGGCTCCGGCCGCGGCGGACGCCCGGCGCCCGCGCGCTCGCGCGAGTACGAGACCCGGATCGAGGAGCGCAACCGGGAACGGTACGCCGGGAAGAAGGAGATCAAGCTCCCCAAGACCTTCCCCGGCGCCGAGCAGGAGGGCGAGCGCCTGCAGAAGGTCCTGGCCCGGGCCGGCTACGGCTCGCGGCGTGCCTGCGAGGAGCTCATCGAGCAGGCGCGGGTCGAGGTCAACGGCGAGATCGTCCTGGAGCAGGGCCTGCGGGTCGACCCCGAGAAGGACGAGATCAAGGTCGACGGCCTGACCGTGGCCACGCAGTCCTACCAGTTCTTCTCGCTGAACAAGCCGGCCGGCGTGGTCTCCACCATGGAGGACCCCGAGGGCCGCCAGTGCCTCGGCGACTACGTGACCAACCGCGACACCCGGCTCTTCCACGTCGGGCGGCTGGACACCGAGACCGAGGGCGTCATCCTGCTCACCAACCACGGCGAGCTCGCCCACCGGCTGACCCACCCGAAGTACGGCGTGAAGAAGGTCTACCTCGCGCACATCATCGGGCCCATCCCGCGCGACCTGGGCAAGCAGCTCAAGGACGGCATCCAGCTCGAGGACGGCTACGCCCGCGCCGACCACTTCCGCGTGGTCGAGCAGACCGGCAAGCACTACATGGTCGAGGTCACCCTGCACGAGGGTCGCAAGCACATCGTGCGGCGGATGCTGGCCGAGGCCGGCTTCCCCGTCGAGAGCCTGGTGCGGACCGCCTTCGGCCCGATCAAGCTGGGCGACCAGAAGTCCGGCTGGCTGCGGCGGCTGTCCAACACCGAGGTCGGCATGCTGATGAAGGAGGTCGACCTCTAAAGAGGTTGTGCTCCGGGACGAACCCCCTTATCGTCAATTTGACACAATGAGGGGGTTCGTTTCATGACCACGACCGCGACCACGTTCACGACCACCGCCAAGAGGGCCGCGACCGGATCGCTGATCGGCCTGGCGCTCGGTGACGCGCTCGGCTTCCCGACCGAGTTCAGCAGCGTGCCGCGGATCCTGGAGGACCACGGGCCGTGGCGGGAGATGGAGCTCCCGGAGCGGGCGATCGTCACCGACGACACCCAGATGACCCTGGCCCTCGGGCGGGGGCTGCGGACGGCCATGGAGCGCGGGCGGCTCGGGCCCCGGCGGATGGAGCGGCCGGTCCGCGAGGAGTTCGTGGAGTGGAACCGTTCGCCGGAGAACAACCGGGCGCCCGGCCGCACCTGCGTCACCGCCTGCCACCTGCTCTCGGTCGAGGACCGGGCCTGGCAGGACGCCAGCCAGGTCGGCTCCAAGGGGTGCGGAGCCAACATGCGGGTCGCGCCGCTGGGACTGATCCCCGGCCTGACGGACGAGGAGCGGGCCGGCGCCGCCCAGCTCCAGTCGGCCCTCACCCACGGCCACCCCACCGCGCTCGCCGCCTCCGACCTCACGGCGCACGCCGTGCGGCTGCTGGCCCAGGGGGCGGACCCCACGGCGCTGGTGGGACTGCTGCGGTCCTACGCGCTGGACAACCGCGACGTCTACCACGAGCGGTGGCTCGGAGACCTGTGGACGCGGTCGCAGGACCCCGACCCCGTGCACTTCGTCCGGCGGGGCTGGGACGAGTGCCTGGCGATCCTGGAGGTGCTCCAGGAGGCCGTGCGCACCGTGTCGCCGGAGGCCGACCCCTGCCTGGCCACGGGGGAGGGGTGGATCGCGGAGGAGGCGCTCGCCACGGCGCTGCTGTGCTTCCTCCTCTTCCCCGACGAGCCGGTCACCGCCCTGCGGAGGGCCGCGTGCACGGCGGGGGACTCCGACTCCATCGCCTGCCTGGCGGGGGCGTTCGCGGGGGCGCACCTCGGGGCGGACGCGTGGCCCGCGCGGTGGGCGGAACGGATCGAGTACCGCGACGAACTCCTCGCCCTCGGCGCCCTCTGGGACGCGTGACGTTCCGGGGCCCGCGCGGGGGCGTCTCGCGCAGCGGGCGGTGGGGCGGGGACGCGCGAGGGCTGGATAGGGTGGTCGGGAAGCAACCGGCACAGCGAGGAGCACCACCGTGAGGACCGCCCTGGTGATCGGCGCAGGCCTGATCGGAACGTCCGCGGCACTCTCGCTGACCTCCCGCGGCGTCACCGTCCACCTGGACGACCACGACCCCGACCGCGCCCGCACCGCCGCCTCCCTGGGCGCGGGCACCGAGGCCCCGCCCGAGGGACCCGTCGACCTGGTCGTCGTCGCCGTGCCGCCCGCCCATGTGGCCGGCGCCCTCGCCGACGCCATGCGCCGCGGCCTCGGCCGCGCCTACATCGACGTCGCCAGCGTCAAGGGCGGACCCCGCCGCGAACTGGAGGCGTCGCTGCGGGGCACGGACCTCGACCTCGCCGCCTACCTCGGCACCCACCCGATGTCCGGCAAGGAGAAGTCCGGCCCGCTCGCCGCCACCGGCGACCTCTTCGAGGGCCGCCCCTGGGTGCTCACCCCCACCCGCGACACCGACACCGAGGCGCTCAACCTCGCCCTGGAGCTCGTGTCGTTCTGCCGTGCCGTGCCGATCGTGATGGACGCCGACGCCCACGACCGGGCCGTCGCCCTCGTCTCCCACATGCCGCACCTGGTGGCCAGCATGGTCGCCGCCCGCCTCGAGCACGCCGACGAGGCCGCCGTACGGCTGTGCGGGCCCGGCATCCGGGACGTGACCCGGATCGCCGGCTCGGACCCGCGGATGTGGATCGACATCCTCTCCGCCAACCCCGGCCCGGTCGCCGACCTGCTCGCCGAGTTCTCCGCGGACCTCGACGCCACCGTCCGCGCCCTGCGCGCCCTGCAGTCCGAGGACGAGACCGCCCGCAAGGACGGCGCGGGCGGCGTCGAGGACGTGCTCCGGCGCGGCAACGCCGGCCGCGTCCGGGTCCCCGGCAAGCACGGCAGCGCACCGCGCGCCTACGAGGCCGTCGTGGTCCTCATCACCGACCAGCCCGGCCAGCTCGCCCGGATCTTCGCCGACGCCGAACGGGCCGGCGTCAACATCGAGGACGTCCGGATCGAGCACGCCACCGGCCAGCAGGCGGGCCACGTACAGCTGATGGTCGAGCCCCAGGGCGCCTCCCCGCTCGCCCAGGCGCTCCGCGAGCGCGGCTGGGCCGTCCGGTCCTGACCGCCCGCGGGGAACCCGCGGCGGGCCACGGGGCTGGTCACCCGTAAGGGTGAGCCCGATAAGCCAGTAACCTTGTCCGGGGCGCGTTCGCGCCCCGCCCCCGCAGCCATCAGGAAGGTGTCCTCCACCGTGGAAAGCGCCGCCCGGACCGCACCGGCAGTGATCGTCGCCATCGACGGCCCCTCCGGCACGGGCAAGTCGAGCACGTCCAAGGCCGTCGCCGCCCAGCTCGGCCTCAGCTACCTGGACACCGGCGCCCAGTACCGGGCGATCACCTGGTGGATGGTGACCAACGACATCGACGTCGACGACCCGGCCGCGATCGCCGCCGCCGCGTCCAAGCCGGAGATCGTCTCGGGCACCGACCCGCTGAACCCGACCATCCACGTCGACGGCACCGACGTCGCCGGCCCGATCCGCACCCAGGAGGTCACCTCCCGGGTGTCGGCGGTCTCCGCCGTGCCCGAGGTGCGCACCCGGATCACCGAGCTGCAGCGCTCCATCGCCGCCTCGGCCGAGCAGGGCATCGTCGTCGAGGGCCGCGACATCGGCACCACCGTGCTGCCGGACGCCGACCTGAAGATCTTCCTCACCGCCTCCCCGGAGGCCCGCGCGGCCCGCCGCAGCGGCGAGATCAAGGGCTCCGACGTCGCCGCCACCCGCGAGGCCCTGCTCAAGCGGGACGCCGCCGACTCCGGCCGCAAGACCTCCCCGCTGGCCAAGGCCGACGACGCGGTCGAGGTGGACACCACCGAACTCACCCTCACCCAGGTCGTGGAGTGCGTGGTCACCCTGGTCGAGGAGAAGCGGGCGGCGAAGTGACCCAGGCCGCCGGCAAGGCCGGCCCGAGCGGCGGGCCCTCGGCCCGCGGCGCCGATGTCGGCCGCCGCATCGGCGTCGGCCTGATGTACGGCCTGTGGCGCCCGCGCGTGCTGGGCGCCGGCAAGGTGCCGCCCACCGGGCCGGCCATCCTGGCGGTCAACCACAGCCACCTGCTCGACGGCCCCATGGTCATGGGCGTCTCCCCGCGGCCGACGCACTTCCTGATCAAGAAGGAGGCGTTCGTCGGCCCGCTGGACCCCTTCCTGCGGGGCATCGGACAGCTGTCCGTGGACCGGCACGGCACCGACCGCGCCGCGGTCACCGACGCGCTGGGCGTCCTGGCCGACGGCGGCGTGCTGGGCATCTTCCCCGAGGGCACCCGCGGCGAGGGCGACTTCGCCTCGCTGCGGGCCGGCCTCGCCTACTTCGCGGTCCGCAGCGGCGCCCCGATCGTGCCGGTCGCCGTGCTGGGCAGCGCCGAGAAGCGCGGACGCCTCATATCCGGGCTGCCCCCGCTGCGCCACCGCGTCGACGTCGTCTTCGGCGACCCGTTCCAGGCGGGCGACGGCACGGGGCGGCGCACCCGCACGGCACTCGACGAGGCGACCGCACGCATCCAGGAACGGCTCGCCGCGCACCTGGAAAAGGCCAGGCGTCTGACCGGACGCCGGGTCACACTTGAGTAGTGGCGCCCGCCCCCGAGGGGGCGCCACCGACCATTCGATGAGCAACGAGGTACCGACTTCATGAACGACCAGATCCAGCCCGACGGCTCGGCCGAGCACGAGCACGGGGCGCTTGGCGACGCCGAGTACGCGGCGTTCATGGAGCTCGCCGCCGAGGAGGGCTTCGACGCCGAGGAGGTCGAGGGCGCGATCGACGCGGCCGGACACGGCCCGCTCCCCGTCCTCGCCGTCGTCGGCCGCCCCAACGTCGGCAAGTCCACCCTGGTGAACCGCATCATCGGCCGCCGCGAAGCCGTCGTCGAGGACCGCCCCGGCGTCACCCGCGACCGCGTCACCTACGAGGCCGAGTGGGCGGGGCGCCGCTTCAAGGTCGTCGACACCGGCGGCTGGGAGCAGGACGTCCTCGGCATCGACGCCTCCGTCGCCGCCCAGGCCGAGTACGCCATCGAGGCCGCCGACGCGGTGGTCTTCGTGGTCGACGCCAAGGTCGGCGCCACCGACACCGACGAGGCCGTGGTCCGCCTCCTCCGCAAGGCCGGCAAGCCCGTGGTGCTGTGCGCCAACAAGGTCGACGGCCCCAGCGCCGAGGCCGACGCCGCCTACCTGTGGAGCCTCGGCCTGGGCGAGCCCCACCCGGTCTCCGCCCTGCACGGCCGCGGCACCGGCGACATGCTCGACGCCGTCCTCGAGGCCCTCCCCGAGGCGCCCCAGCAGTCCTTCGGCCTCGCCGTCGGCGGCCCCCGCCGGATCGCCCTCATCGGCCGCCCCAACGTCGGCAAGTCCTCCCTGCTCAACAAGGTGGCCGGCGAGGAGCGCGTCGTCGTCAACGAACTGGCCGGCACCACCCGCGACCCGGTCGACGAGATCATCGAGCTGGGCGGCAAGACCTGGAAGTTCGTCGACACGGCGGGCATCCGCAAGCGCGTCCACCTCCAGCAGGGCGCCGACTACTACGCCTCGCTGCGCACCGCCGCCGCCGTCGAGAAGGCCGAGGTCGCGGTCGTCCTGATCGACGCCTCCGAGAACATCTCCGTGCAGGACCAGCGCATCGTCACCATGGCGGTCGAGGCCGGCCGCGCCCTGGTGCTCGCCTTCAACAAGTGGGACACCCTCGACGAGGAGCGCCGCTACTACCTCGAGCGCGAGATCGAGACCGAGCTCGGCCAGGTCGCCTGGGCCCCGCGGGTCAACGTCTCCGCCCGCACCGGCCGCCACATGGAGAAGCTGGTCCCCGCCGTCGAGACCGCGCTGGCCGGCTGGGAGACCCGGGTGCCCACCGGGCGCCTCAACGCCTTCCTCGGCGAACTGGTCGCCTCCCACCCGCACCCGGTCCGGGGCGGCAAGCAGCCGCGCATCCTCTTCGGCACCCAGGCGGGCACCAAGCCGCCGCGGTTCGTGCTCTTCGCCTCCGGCTTCATCGAGGCCGGCTACCGCCGCTTCATCGAGCGCCGGCTGCGCGAGGAGTTCGGCTTCGAGGGCACGCCCATCCACATCTCCGTCCGGGTCCGCGAGAAGCGCGGCACGAAGAAGTGACGGGCACGGACGAAGTAGATGGGCACGGGGGAAGTGACCGGCACGGAGAAGTGACCGGCACGGCTTCCTGAACGCCGGAAGGGCGGCTCCCCACCAGGGGGAGCCGCCCTTCTCGTGTCCGCGGGGGCCGGTCCGGCGCTCACTCGGCCGCGCGGGGGGCCGGGGGCAGGGCCGCCTGGGGAGCTCCGTGGCGTCCGGTCCGCCCGCCGTGCGGGGCGGCCTGCCACACGTCCGTGGAGGGGACTGCGGGATCCGCCGCGTTCCGGGCCGAGTCCGCCTCCCCGGACGGCAGCGGCTCGGGACGCGCGCCACCGGGGGCCAGCCTGCCGACCCGCTGCCAGGGCGAGGGCGCCGACGGTTCCGCGGTGTGCCGCGCGCCGTGGGAGCCGGACTGCCAGCCGACGGTGAAACCACCGCTCGTCCCGTGTCCGTACCGCCACGGACCGCCGAACGCGAGGCGCTCCTCGCCGCTGCGGTCGCCCGGAAGGGTACGGAAGGACCTCACGTACTCCGCGTACAGGGCGTCGTAGATCGGTGTCGACGACGGGCTGTGCGCGGCATGGGCCGGGCGGGCGGACGGGATGGACGGGAAGGGCTGACGGCGGGATACCTCGTAAGCGTGCACATAACCACAAACGACCCCGGAGCCCAACGGATGCGGGCTGCGCCGGGAATTCGCGGGTCACCCGGGGGAGTGAAATGGGGGTGAGCGCGTGCGCACCGGGGCTCCGTGCGCTCCGCGCACGCCGGGCGGGGCCACGCCCGGGCGTACGACAGCGCCGCGGAAGGCCTCAGATGCCGGCGAGAGGCAGCGCCGCGCCGACCAGGACGCCGTTGGCCGCGGCGCGGTCCAGGGCTCCGCGCAGCAGGTCCTCACGGGGCTGACGGCCGATCGAGCCGACCGGGGCGGCGAACATCAGGACCTGCTGGTTCTTGTTGGCCGCCGTGCGCCAGCCGTCGGTGGCCTGCAGCGGGCGGTGCGCCTGCCACCAGGCCACCGGGGCGCCGCCGCCCCCGCCCGGCTGGAGCACGGCGTGGAGCTGGCCCATGGCGAGCAGCACCGACCAGCCCGCCAGCACCGGCGGGGGCTGGTTCAGGTCGGCCACCGGCTGGAAGCCCTGCTCGACCAGGAGCGGCAGGAACTCGTCGCCGGGGCCGGTGTTCCCGGGGCGGGCGATGGCCGAGGTGGGCTCGACGACGATGGCCGCGTGCAGTTCGCCGTTGATCAGCACCAGGCCGCTGGTGACGCCCAGCACGGCCTGCTCGGGCGCGGACCGCTGGACCCCGGCGTCGGACCCGACGGGCGCGGCCTGCTGGGGCTGCTGCTCGCCGCCGGCCTGGCGGACGGCGCCCTGGAGCTGCTCGTCGGTCACCCGCACCACCTGGGAGGGCAGGCAGCCGGCGTGGGCGAAGGCGAGGACCGCCGTCTCGTCCCCGACGAAGAGGACGGTGCTGGTGTGCTCCTGGTCCGTGTCGCCGGGGGTACGGCAGGAGGTGCAGTCGTAACTGCCGGGGGCGTTGTCTCCGGCAAGCAGCCGGTCGGCCTCATCGTCACCGATCTCGGCGCGTACGTCGTCGCTGACTTCGAGCATGCGCGGCACGGGTGGGCTCCCTCGGGAAGGACATGGGTGGACGGACAACGGGCCGGACGGCCCGCTCTGGACAACGGGCCGCGCGGGGTGCGGGTAACGGCCGACGGCGAACGGGAATCCGAATCCGGGGCGCTCCGGCCGCCCCGCCGGGCCGTGTGCGGCGCGGACCACGGCCGACGCGGCGGCGGGTACGCCGGTCGGGTGAGGGGCGCGCGCGGTCGGGGCGCGGCGCGGGCGACGGCGCCGGGAGCCCCCCTAGCCTGGGCCGGTGCCCCGTGTGTCGATCAAGAGGCGGTCGCGGACCGCCGGAACGGCCGCCTCGGCGGCCTGTCTGGCCGTCCTGGCCCTCCTCGCCTCGTGTACGCCGCCCTCCGCCCCCGAGACGGCTCCCGGCCCGCCGGCCCGGGCCCCGAGGCCCTGCCCGCCGGACCGCTGGCCCTGGGAGTGCGTCGCCGAGTGCGAGAGCAGCGGCAGGTGGCACATCAACACCGGCAACGGCTTCTACGGCGGTCTCCAGTTCAAGCAGTCCACCTGGGTGGCCTTCGGCGGCCGCGCCTACGCGGCCCGCGCCGACCTGGCGACCAAGCGCGAGCAGATCCTCGTCGCCCAGAAGGTGCTCGCCTCGCAGGGCTGGGGCGCCTGGCCGGTCTGCTCCGCCCGGTACGGGCTCGAGGGCCGGTGGCACGTGGTCGCCCGCGGCGACACGCTGGCGGCCGTGGCCCGCACGTACCAGGTCTCCGGCGGCTGGCGGACGCTGTACCGGCTCAACCGCTCGCTGCTCGGCGACGAGCCCGGAAGGCTGATCGCCGGGACGTTCCTGAAGCTCCCGGCGGGCGCGGCGCGCAAGGACGCCGGTGAGCTCTTCGGGCCCCCGCTGGAAGAGGCGTGAACCGGCCCCGGTATTTTCCGGCCGAATTCAGGCAGCGTCGGCGTAATTCGACGGGGCAATTCCGCCGGGTGTCCGGAAAACAATGAGCGCGGTGCGGGAGGATCTCCGGCGGGAGGCCGGCGGATATCATTCGGCGCCGACCGGGAAACTCTCCGGGATCCCCCGATCGGGTGACCTGCCGAGGCCGACGGCCGATGGCGGATCCGTGACAGAAGTGTGACAGGAGAGGCGCGCGGGGGATGTTCGCGGCGGGCTTTCCCCTGGGGCGGCGAGCGCCTAGCGTGGCGTTCATGTCATCGATTCCCGCTCCGGGCGAGGAGCCCCAGGACGCCCCCGACGCCTATGTCGGCATGGACGCCGACGAGGCCGAACGGCTGGCCGGCGAGCGCGGCTGGACCACGGTCCGCCGGCTGGCGCCGGGCGCGATCATCACGCTGGAGTACCGCGTCGGCCGGCTGAACTTCGAGGTCGACGGGGGGCGGGTGGTCCGCTGCTGGAAGGGGTGAGGGACGGCCGAGGCCCCGCTCCACGGGGAGCGGGGGCCTCGTGTGCGTCCAGCGGGGGCCTCGTGTGCGTCCGAGGGCTCGCGCGCGGGCCCGGGACCCCGCCGACGTGGGGCTTCGCCGGCCGGGCCCTCAGGCCACCGGGCGGCTGGAGGAGGGCTTGGAGCGGCCCGGGGCGTCGGGGTGGGACGGACGGCGGCTGCCGGACGGTGTGGTGCCGGGGCCCCGTTCCGCGCGGGTCCCGTGCGGGCCGGAGGGCAGCAGCACCGGTCCGCGGGCGGTGTGCCCGGGGTCTCCGCCGACCGCGGCGGGGCGGCGGACCAGGGTGGTCAGGCTGCCGGACGGGCCGGTCACCGGGGAGGCGGACGCCTCCTCCTCCTTGCCGAATCGGCGGGCCAGGCGGGTCCGCACGGTGTCGCGCAGGTCCAGGAGCCACCGCTCGGCGCGGGCGCCCAGCGGCTCGAACCAGGGCAGCGCCAGCAGGATCAGCACACCGGCCACCCAGCCCAGCAGCACGTCGCTCAGCCAGTGGGTGCCCAGGTAGACGGTGGTCAGGCCGACGCCGAGGGACATCACCGCGGAGAGCGCCGACAGCCAGCGCCGGGCGCGGGGGCTGGAGGCGAGGTAGGCGAGTATGCCCCAGGTCACGACCGCGTTGGCGGTGTGACCGCTCGGGAATATGTCCCCGCCGAGCCACATCTCGTTGGAGCCGATGGTGGTGGCGTAGTGCGGGCCCAGCCGGCCCATGCCGATCTTGGCGGCGCCGACGCTGAGGTTCAGCAGCAGCAGGGAGATGGCGAGGGTGATCAGCGGTCTGAGCGTGTGCTGGCGCCAGGAGCGCCAGCCCAGCCAGGCCGCCACCATCACCGCCGTGGGGCCGCGCTGGCCGAGGACGACGTAGTAGTCCAGCCAGGCGTGGATCTCCGGCCACTGCTGGTACGGGCGGAAGAACATGACCTGCCAGTCGAGGCGGACCAGCCACGAGGTGGTGATCACCGCCCAGACGATGGCCGCGTAGCCGGCCAGGCAGGCGACGACGAGTGCGGCCCGGTGGCGGCTCATTCGGGGCATGCCGAGTTGGACCGGCCGCTCGGGCTCCCGGTCCAGCCGCGCGAACACCCGGTCCAGACGGGTGAGGCTTCGTTCGGTACGCACCTAATCGACGTTACAGCGAGTGAGGGCGCGACCCGAACGGATCAAGGGCTTTGTGATGACCATGTGATGTGGGGTTCCTCTCACACGACCTCTTGTCCGGGAATTCACCGGACGGTTGTTCCGTGCTCATCGTCCGGGGAATTGGGCGTCATTTCCGGGGAAAGAGAGGGGGTTCACCCGGTGAATCCGCCCGGCGTCCACCGTGCCGCACGAGGGGGACGGGAACGCCCGTGAGTCACGGCGGACCGCTGCCGGTCAGCCACAACCCCCCGTAGACCGCCGAGCCGGCCGCCGCGAGCGCCAGGAGGCCGGAGGCGACCGCCGGACGGGCCCGCGCGGCGGCCGCGGCGAGCGGGAGCAGCAGCGGGAAGGCCGGCATCAGCAGGCGCGGCTTGGAACCGAAGTAGCTGGACGCGCACAGCGCCAGCAGCGCCACCAGGCCGCCGTACACCAGCAGCGGCAGCGGCAGCCGGGCGCGCACGCCGGCGACGAACAGCAGGACGACCAGCGCCACCCCCACGATCAGCGCCGTGCCCGCCAGGGCGCCGGGGAACGAGTCGAACAGCCCGGCCACGAAGCGCGCGAAGGCGGCCCCGCCGTCGAAGCCGTTGCGCCAGCCGGCCTGGACGTCCAGGTAGCCGAAGAGGCCCTGCCCGGTGCGGTGGCCGACCCAGAGGACGTAGCCGGCCGCTCCGAGGGGCGCGAGCAGCATTCCGACGGCGCGCGGCCAGACGTCCACGCCCCTGAGGGGTGACGCGAGCCCGGCGTGCGCGGCGTGAAGGTCGTGCGGCCCGGCCGGTGCGCCGTCCGCGGCTGCCGCGCTCCGCTGCCGCACGAAGGAGGCAACCGCGCCGGCCCAGACCGCCGCGGCCACCGCCAGCCCGACCGGCCGCGTCAGCCCCGCGCACAGCGCCAGCGCCCCCGCCTGCGGCCAGCGCCCGGTCAGCACCGCGTACAGCGACCAGGCGGCGAGCGCGGTGAACAGCGACTCGCTGTACGCCATCGACTGGACGATCCCCACCGGCAGCGCGCCCCACAGCACCGCCGCGCACACCCCGGCCCGGCGGCCCAGCACCAGGTCCGTGACGGCGAAGATCCCCCAGGCCGCGGCCACCGAGGCGACCAGGCCGACCAGGAACCCGGCCTCGCCGTGGGACAGCGGGGACACGGCGGCCACGCCCCGCTCGAGCCACGGCAGCAGCGGGAAGAAGGCGAGATCGGAGTGCACGTCCCCGTCCGGCAGGCGCACCGTGTACCCGTAGCCCGACTCCGCGATCCGCGCGTACCAGAGCGAGTCCCAGCGGGCGGTGAGCCGCACCAGGGGGTCGGTGTCCCGCGCGGCGGCCCAGACGGCCAGTCCGATCAGACCCAGCAGGCGGACGGCGGCGTACCCGGCCAGGGCGGGCCAGGCCCGGCGCAGGGCGGTGGTGAGGGGTCCGGCACGGCCCGGCGCCGTCGGCCGACGCGCGGCGCGCGTGTCGAGAGGGGTCACGGGCCCGATTATCGGCCGCGGCGGCGACGCCGTCCGAGCCTTCGCCCTGTCGTGCCCACGGCAGTGGCGTACGCCACATCGGGCCTGCGCCGAGGTGAGAGCTCCACCACGTTTCACCGGCACGAACTCGCGTACGCTGGCGAACCACTCGTCTTCGTCGAGCGGGCCGGTCGAGCGGCCCTCAGGGCCGCCGGACACGAGCAATTCTGGGAGGTACGCACATGTCCGGGACGACCGCGTCCGGCGCGGACGCCACGGGGCGCCGCGTCCGCCGGGAGACCGGGGCCGGCGCCAACCGCTGGGTCGTCCTCGTGGTCCTCTGCGTCAGCCTGCTGCTGGTCGCCGTGGACGCCACCGTGCTCCACGTGGCGGTGCCCGCCGTCACCGAGGACCTGAGGCCGAGCGCCACCGAACTGCTGTGGACCGTCGACGTCTATCCGCTGGTCTGCGCCTCGCTGCTGATCCTCTTCGGCACCCTGGGCGACCGGGTGGGCCGCCGCCGCGTCCTGCTGCTCGGGTACGCCCTCTTCGGCGTGGCCTCCGCCGTCGCGGCCTGCGCGGACAGCGCCCAGGTGCTGATCGCGGCGCGGGCGCTGCTCGGCGTGGGCGGCGCCATGATCATGCCGGCCACCCTGTCGGTGCTCCGCCAGGTCTTCCCCGACCGGCGGGAGCGCGCGCTGGCCATCGGCGTCTGGAGCGCGGTCGCCGCGGTGGGCGCGGCGGTCGGCCCGCTGCTCGGAGGGTTCCTGCTCGAGCGGTACTGGTGGGGCGCGGTCTTCCTCATCAACATCCCCCTGATGCTGGTCGCGCTGCCGGTCGGACGGATGCTGCTGCCCGAGTCGCGCGGCGAGCGCGAGGGGCCCTGGGACGTCGTCGGCGCCCTCACGGCGGCGGCCGGACTCTTCGGTGCCGTGTACGGCCTCAAGCAGCTGGGCAGCGGCGTCGCCCCTGCGTCGCCGCCGACCTGGGGCCCGTTCGTCGTCGGTGTGCTGCTGCTGACGCTCTTCGTCCGGCGGCAGAAGCGGCGCGCGCACCCGTTGATCGACATGCGGCTGTTCGCGCGGCCCGCCTTCGGCACGTCCATCGGCTGCATCGTGCTGGCCATGCTGGCGCTGGTGGGACTGGAGCTGATCGCGGCGCAGTACCTCCAGCTGGTGCTGGGGCTGTCCCCGCTGGAGACCGGTCTGCGGATGCTGCCGCTCACGGTGGCCGCCATGGCGGCGGGCCTCGCCGGGGCACGGCTGCTGCGCGCGCTGGGGCCGCGGGTCATGGTGGCCTCGGGGTTCGCGCTCACCGCCGCGGCGGTGCTGATCCTGCTGCCGATGGGCTCGCACGACAACCCCACCCTGCTGCTCTGCGGATTCGTGCTGCTGGGGCTCGGCCTGGAGACCACGCTCTTCGGGTCCTACGAGTCGATGCTGAGCGAGGCGCCGGAGCGTGAGGCCGGAGGGGCGGCGGCCATCGGCGAGACCTCCTACCAGCTCGGCGCGGGCCTCGGGATCGCGCTGCTGGGCAGCGTGATGAACGCGGCCTACGGGCCGGGCGTCGCCTCGGTGCCGGGTGTCCCGGAACACGCCACGTCGGCGGCGGGCCACTCCCTGGGCGAGGCGTACCAGGTGGCCGAGGGACTCGGCGGCGCCGTGGGGGAGACCCTCCGCCTCGCCGCGCGGGACGCCTTCGTGCACGGACTGCACGTGACGCTGGTGGTCAGCGCCGGGCTGCTGCTGCTGGGCGCGGTGGCGGCACTGCGGCTGCCGCGGGACATGCGCGAGGAGCCGCTGGGCCAGGAGGAGCCCCACGGCCGGAGGGCCGGCGGAACGGGGGAGAGGCCGGAGGTCGAGCCGGGGTCCGAGCCGGGGGAGAAGGCGGACTCGGTGCCGGCGCCCCGGGAGAAGAAGTCGTCGTCGACGCGCAGGTCGCGGGTCTCCGCCTGAGGGCGCGCGGCGGGCGCCGTGAGGCGGCAGGGCCGGGCGCCGGGGGCATTCCGGTTACGGGCAGGACGCCGGAGGCGGGGCGCTGCGGGCAGGGCGCCCACCGGCCGACGGCGCCGGTGAGCGGACCCTGCCTCAGCTCTGGTTGAAGAAGGCGTCGCGGGCGCCGGGGGCGGCCTCGCCGCTGACGATCTCGGTGTTGGCCGGGGTGAGCAGGAAGACGCGGTTGGCGACGCGCTCGATGGAGCCGCGGAGGCCGAAGATCAGGCCGGCCGCGAAGTCCACCACGCGCTTGGCGTCGGCGGCGTCCATCGCCGTGAGGTTCATGACGACCGGGACTCCGTCCCGGAAGAGCTCGCCGATGGCGCGGGCGTCCCGGAAGCTGTCGGGGGTGACGGTGCCGATTCTGCGGGCCTTGTCGACGGCCGGCTCGGCGGCGATCTTCACCCGCGGGTCGGTGACCCAGGCGTCCTCGGACTCCGGGCCCTCGGCGTAGTCGTCGTCTTCGTAGTAGCGCTCGTCATCGCTGTCGTCGACGAGGCCAAGCCAGGCACTCGCCTTGCGCACCGATCCCATGGACGCCTCCTCTCGCTGCGGTCTCTCTCGCTTCCGCTTCCCTATGGTCGTCCATGAGTCGGACATCGTGCCAAGTGGACGGACACCGCGCAGGGGGTTTGTGACGGTACCGGTGCGCGGTGGATACGTACAGACTCCGTGTATCCCAAGGGACTTGTCCTACACGATTGCTGATTGGGAGTGAAATAATATTCTTCGCGGCGAACGAGTGAGTTGTGGTGCCTCCGGGTGAACCACCTACCCCATTACGATCTCCGAAGTCGCCCGTAGATACAGGGGAGGGCGGGAGCACCGCGCCACGGGGCGCGGAGGTCTGAGGGGGAGTCACGATGTTCGGAATGGTCAGGCCCTGCCGTCACCGGCTCGGCGAGCGGCTCGCCGCGGAGTGGATGGCCCACCTGTGCGGGCTCTGCCTGGCCCTGAGGGGGGACCACGGCCAGTTCGCCCGGATCGTGACCAACTACGACGGCCTGCTGATATCCGTGCTGACGGAGGCTCAGGCGCCACGCGCCGCGCAGGGCCGCCGCACCGCGGGACCCTGCCCGCTGCGCGGGATGCGCACGGCGTCCGTGGCGAGCGGGGAGGGCGCCCGGCTCGCCGCCGCGGTCTCGCTGGTGCTCGCCTCCGCCAAGATGCGGGACCACATGGCCGACGGCGACGGGCTGCTGGCCCGCCGCCCGGTCGCCCTCGCCGCCCGCCGGGTCGCCGCCGGCTGGAGCACCGCCGGCACCCGCACCGCCTCCACGGTGGGCTTCGACGCCGCCGTGCTGCTGGACGCCGTGGACCGGCAGGCCGGGCTGGAGCGCCTGGCCGGGCCGGGCACCCCGATCCTCGCCGTCACCGAACCCACCGAGACGGCCACCGCCGCCGCGTTCGCGCACACCGCGGTGCTGGCCGGCCGCCCCGCCAACGCGGCTCCGCTGGCCGAGGCCGGCCGGCTCTTCGGCCGCCTGGCCCACCTGCTGGACGCCGTCGAGGACCAGGCGGCCGACGCCGCCTCCGGCGCCTGGAACCCCCTCACCGCCACCGGCACCTCGCGCGAGGACGCCCGCCGCCTCGCCGACGACGCGGTCCACGGCGTGCGGCTGGCCCTGAAGGACGCCGGGTTCACCGACGGCCGGCTGGTCCACCGCCTGCTGGCGCACGAACTGGGACGCTCCGTCGACCGCGCCTTCGGTTCGGCCTCCTGCGGGCACGCCACGGGCGGGCCGGCCGAGGCGTACGGGCCGCCCCAGGGGCCCTACGGGCCGAACCCGACCGGCGCCCCCGGGGCGCCGCAGGGTCCGTACGCGCCGCCCGGCCCGCAGGGTCCCCACGGACCCGGCAGCCCGGCCGGCGGGGAACCGCCGCGCCGCCAGGGGCGCGGCTTCTTCGCGGGCTGCGCCGCGGCCCTCGGACTCTTCTGCACCTGTCAGCTCTGCTGCGCCGACGAGTTCGAGGGCCCGTGGTCGCGGCAGCGGCGCGAGGGCTGGTGCAGCCAGTGCGACTGCGGCTGCTGCGAGTGCTGCAACTGCTGCAACTGCGGCGGGGGAGACGGCGGCGGGGACGGCTGCTGCTGCGGCTGCGACTGCTGACCGTCCCGGCGGCACGTGGCGCCGGGATGACGCTGCGTCATCCCCGTGACGACGCGGGCTCCACGTCGACCTGCGGTTTCCCGGGAACGCCGTCCACCATGGGATAAAAACCCGGTCCGTCCGGTAACCCAGGGCCACTGGTTTCGTTGGGTCGGAGGCAGAACCATTTCTCTTCCTCCGACCAACTCGCCTCCCCCTTAAGGCACCTCAGTGGACGCAGTCACACCGACATCGGCCGCCGCGCGCCTGCGCGCCGCCCGTGGCGGGACGGGCCGGAAGGCCCCCCGCTCCCTTCGCACCAGGCTCCTCCGGGTCCTGACCCTGGCCCTCGCCGTCCTGCTGGCCCTGCTCGGCGCCGCCGCGGCCGAGCAGATCGCGACCTTCCGCACCGCCTCCGCCACGGCGGACAACGCCCGCCTGGAGATCACCCTGCAGGGGCTGGTCCACGAACTGCAGAAGGAACGCAGCCTCACCGCCGGGCATCTGGGCGGCGTCCGGCAGTTCCAGGTCCGGCTGCCCGCGCAGCGGGAGGCCACCGACACGGCGCGGGCCGTCCTCGACCGGGCGCTGAGGGGGCACACGGACGAAGGACGCGCCGCCTCGGTCCGCGAGGCGCTGGGCCGCCTGGACGCGCTCGGCGGCGTGCGGGCGAAGGCGGACCGCCGGAGCGTCCAGGTGGCGGAGGTGTTCGACTACTTCACCGCCACCATCGCCACCCTCGACGGGCTCGACCTCGGCCTCGACGAGGTCCGCGACCCGACCCTCTACGACGCCGGCCGGGCCCTGGGATTCCTGGGCGAGGCCAAGGAGTTCACCGGCCAGGAACGGGCGCTGCTGCTCGGGGCGGTGACCGCCGGGCAGTTCCGCGGCGACGACCACGGACGCTTCCTGGAGACCCGGGCCGGCCGGCTGGCCTCGCTGTCCGCCTTCCCCACGGTGGCCACCTCCGCCCAGGAGCGCCGTCTCGACGCCGCGATGAGCACCCCCGACGCCCGGCGCACCCAGTGGTACGAGCGGAAGGCGGTCCGGGGAGGCGGACTGCTCGACGCCGCGCAGATCCCGCCGGCCGCCTGGTGGAGCAGCGCCACCTCCACCATCGACGGACTGCGCGAGGTGCAGATCTCGCTGGGCCACGACGTGGAGAGCCGGGCCTCCGAACTGGAGGGCGACGCCGGCGAGGACCTGATCCTCTTCGGACTGCTGGCGCTCGCCACCGTCGCCGCGCTCGGCGCCCTGGCCCTGGACTGCGTCCGCACGGTCTCCGGCCCGCTCGCCGACCTCGCCCAGCAGGCCCGTGAGGTGGCCGGGAAGCGACTGCCGCTGGCGGTCGCCGCCATCCAGAACAGCCCGCTGCGGGAGGCCCCCGAACCGCCGGAGCCGCTGCGCGTGCCGGAGAAGGCCGGCGCCGAGGTGCTGGAGATGGCCGAGGCCTTCGACCGCGTCCAGCGCGCCGCCTTCGACCTCGCCACCGAGCAGGCCGTGCTGCGCCGCAACGCCACCGAGTCGCTGGTCAGCCTGGGCCGCCGCAACCAGAACCTGGTCCGCCGCCAGCTGAGCTTCATCAACAAGCTGGAGCACGAGGACGCCGACCCGGCGACCCTGGCGAACCTCTTCGAGCTCGACCACCTGGCCACCCGCATGCGCCGCAACGCGGAGAGCCTGCTGGTGCTGGCCGGCGAGTCCAGCCCCCGCCCCTGGTCCACGCCGCTGCCCGTCACCGACGTGCTGCGCGCCGCGCTCTCCGAGGTCGAGGAGTACCGGCGGGTGGTGCTGCGCCGGATCGAGCCGGTCGGGGTGTCCGGCTCGATGGTGGCCGAGATCGCCCACCTGCTCGCCGAACTGGTCGAGAACGCGCTGCACTTCTCGCCGCCGGAGTCGGAGGTCGAGATCGAGGGGCGGCGCACCAGCGCCGGCTACCTGATCGCCATCGTCGACCACGGGCTCGGCATGGACGCCCAGGCGCTCGCCGAGGCCAACGTCCGGCTCTCCGGTCGGGCCAGCTTCATGGCCGATCCGGGCCGCTTCCTCGGCCACTTCGTGGTCGGCGCGCTGGCCCGCAAGTGCGGGATCGAGGTGCGGGTGGGCGAGGCGCCGACCGCGGGGGTGGTGGCCCGGGTGCTGCTGCCCGCCACCCTGCTGGCCGACCCCAAGACCCTGGCCGGAACGCCGGACGACGACGTGCTGGTCAACGGCCGGCTCGACCAGAAGGCGGTGCTCCCGGCGCCCCGCGCCGCGACGGCGCCGCCCGGCCACGGCCTGGCGGCGGCCCCGCCCGGCCCCGGCCCCGGCCTGGTGCCGGTGAGCGCCGACGGCCGGCCGGCGCCCCCCGCCCCGGCCCGCACGCCCCGGCACGCGCGTCCGCAGATCGCGGCACCACCGGCCGGCGGCCAGGGCGAACGGCGGGCCGAACCGGCCCGCGGCGCCGACGCCGCCCGCACCCGCAACGGTCTGGTCAAGCGCCCCCGGCGCAGCGCCATCGGCGCGGCGGTCGACGAGACCGCCCGCGCCGGAGCCCGGCCGCTGCCCCCGGCGCCGGAGCGGGAGCGCACCCCGGAGCAGGTATCCGGGATGCTCTCCTCCCTGCGCAGCGCACATCTGCGGGGCGGGATCAGCGTGCAGATGGAGAAGGAGAGGGAGAGGGACATGGAGCGCGGCACAGGTGCCGACGTCCGGGGCCCGCAGGATGCCGTGACGGACAGGGGTGAGGCGAAGTGACCACGGTTCCCACCCAGAACGCGGCTCCCGCCGAGAAGGACTCGCAGACCTTCAACTGGCTGCTCGCCGGCTTCGTCCGCAACACCGACGGGGTGCGGGACGCGGTCGCGGTCTCCTCGGACGGCCTGCTGATCGCGGTCTCCGACGGGCTCGGGCGGACCGAGGCCGACCACCTGGCGGCCATCGTGTCCGGACTGTCCAGCCTGGCGCGCAGCGCGTCACGCCGGTACGGGTTCGACGGAGTCAAGCTGATCATGATCGAGATGGGGCGGGGCTTCCTGCTGGTCTCGGCGATCCGGGACGGCAGCTGTCTCGGGGTCCTCGCCGACAGCAGCGGTGAACTCGGCCTGGTCGGCTACGAGATGGCGGTGCTCGCGGAACGCGCGGGCGACCTGCTCACGCCGGCCCTGATCGCCGATCTGCGCCAGTCGCTGCCCCGGTGAGCGGTGGTCGGACGATGGAGGAGGACAACAGCTTCGTCAGGCCGTTCATCATCACCGGCGGCCGGGTGGAACCGCTGCAGAGCGATCTGAGGCTGGAAACCCTGGTGGTGGCGGTCCGTCCGCCGGACGAGACGCTGACGTTCGAACGCAAGAGGGTGGCCGCGGTGTGCGAGAGCCCGACGACGGTCGCCGAGGTGGCCCACCGGGTGGGCGTTCCGCTGGGGGTCGCCAGGGTGCTGATCTCCGACCTCGTCGCCACCGGGCACCTCGCCTGCCGCCAACCCGCGGAGCTGTCGCTCCACACGCTGGAAAGGATCAGGGACCATGTCCGGGCGCTCTGAGAAGATGGTTCCGCTGGCCGTCAAGATCGTGGTGAGCGGAGGACTCGGCGTCGGCAAGACCACGTTCATCGGGGCCATCTCCGAGATCGAGCCGCTGGACACCGAGGCGGCGATCACCCAGGTGTCGGTGGGGGTCGACTCGCTGGACGGGGTGGAGTCCAAGACCACCACCACCGTGGCGCTCGATTTCGGGCGGATCACGCTCAACCCGGCCATTTCGCTCTACCTGTTCGGGACGCCGGGACAGGACCGGTTCTCCTTCCTCTGGGACGACCTGGTGGAGGGGGCGCTCGGCACGGTGGTGCTGGTCGACACCCGGCGGATCGAGGACTGCTTCCCGGCGCTGGACTACTTCGAGGCCCAGCGTGCCCCGTTCGTCCTCGCGGTGAACCACTTCCCGGGCGCCCGCCGGTTCGAACTGGATGAGGTGCGCGAGGCGTTGGGGCTGGACGACGACGTGCCGGTGGTCGACTGCGACGCCCGGGACCGCCGGTCGGTGCGGGACGTCCTGGTGGTGCTGATGGACCGGGTCATCCGGGAGCGCACCGGCGGACGGGAGCGTTCCGCGGCCCTGGTGTGAGCCGGGAGCGGTGCGTTCCGCGGCCCTGGTGCGAGCCGCGGTCGGACCGGTACGGCCGCCGTCCCCGAGGTGCGGGGCGGCGGCCGTTCCGTGCCTCGGGGAGACCGCCGCGAGCCGCCTCCGGAGGGAGGACGCGGAAAGCGGAGTGTCGGGTACCGGCCACGGGCGAATGGGACACCTCAGGTGATGAGGGGGAACAGGCGAACACCTGTTGCTGCATACGCGGGGTTTCGCTGAGCTGGGTGTCTGCGGTGCCGGCGGGTGGGGAATGCGCTTGGCGACGTGGTCCTCACCGGGCGGCCGAAAGGCACCCTTGCGCCGTTCGGTCGCGCCGCCGAATACTCCCTGCAGCGCTTGTCAGGGGCACGGCGTGTCCGGCAATCCCGGTCGCCCATGTCCCCGGCTGCGCCTCACGGGCCCGTATCCCCCAAGCGGGCCCCCGACTTCCCAAGTGGAGGAACGACCAGTGAGGATCAAGCGCACCACCCCCAGCAACGGCGTGACGAGACGAACCCGTCTGCTCGCCGTGGCCACCGGCCTGGTGGCCGCCGCCGCGATCGCGGTGCCCACCGCCAGCGCCGACGAAGTGACGACCTTCAGCTCCGGTGAACTCACCGCGGCGAGCGACGCCGTTCTGGAGGCGGACGTCGCGGGCACCGCCTGGGCCGTCGACGCCAAGACCAACCGGGTGGTGGTCACCGTCGACAGCACGGTGTCCCAGGCGGAGATCAAGAAGATCAAGGCGGAGGCCGGCGACCGGGCCGACGCGTTGACCATCAAGCGGACCGAGGGCAAGTTCCAGAAGTACATCGGCGGCGGCGACGCCATCTACTCGTCGTCGGGCCGCTGTTCCCTCGGCTTCAACGTCCAGGACAGCGCCGGCAACTACTTCTTCCTGACCGCCGGTCACTGCACCGAGGGCGCCGGTACCTGGTACTCGAACTCGGGCCGCACCACGGTCCTGGGCTCCACCGCGGGCACCAGCTTCCCGAACAACGACTACGGTCTCGTCCGGTACACGAACTCCTCGGTGACCAAGTCGGGCACCGCGGGCAGCGTGGACATCCGGAGCGCGGCCACGCCCAGCGTCGGCACCACCGTCACGCGGTCCGGCTCGACCACCGGCACCCGCAGCGGTCGCGTCACGGCGCTGAACGCCACGGTGAACTACGGCGGCGGGGACGTCGTCTACGGCATGATCCAGACCACGGTCTGCGCCGAGCCCGGTGACTCCGGCGGCCCGCTGTACTCGACCGGCGGTGTGGCCTACGGCCTCACCTCGGGCGGCAGCGGCAACTGCACCACCGGCGGCACCACGTTCTTCCAGCCGGTCGTCGAGGCCCTGAACGCCTACGGGGTCCGCGTCTTCTGATCCGCCGGTCCTCTCGCACCTCTCCTCACGGGAGCCCCCGCACGCCTGGCGTGCGGGGGCTCCTGCCGTGTGTGCCGGAGAGGTGCCGGAGGTGTTCACCGGCCCGCGGGCAAGGGGTGATTTCCGGCCACGGTCTGGCACGGCCCAGGAGGGGCTGGTTGGGATTCTTCGCCGTTCGCACTGCGAACGGAGGGTGCGTCCGGGGGCGCTCCGAGGCAATTGGGACACCGTGAAATTGACGTGTCCGCGTCTGGAAGTCGACCTTGTGCGCGACCTTCCGGCATCGGAACACTGGACTCCGTTCAACCGGAAGGACGGCTGCCGCTTCTGGCGGTGACCCCGTACTTCCGCATGCCTTCCGGCACTTGGGGATCTTCACGATCCCTTCGCGCCGACCCCCCACAGGAGGACGTCAGTTGAAGCACCGACGCGCACCCATGCGCCGTCCCGCCGTTGCCGGTGCGGGTATCGCCGCACTGATCGCGGCGACCGCCGGCTTCCAGACTGCGAACGCCAGTGAGACCGAGGCCGCACCCGGCCCCCGGACGCTGACCGTCGCGGCGGCCGGAAACCTCGCCTCGACGCTCGACCGGAAGCTGGGCGCCGAGGACGCCGGGATGTACTACGACGCCACGGCGAAGCGCCTGGTCGTCAACGTGGTCGACGAAGCGGCCGCCAGGACCGCCCGGGCCGCCGGGGCGAGCGCCCGGATCGTGGAGAACTCCGTCGCCGAGCTGGAGCGGGCCGCGGCCGCGCTGAAGAGCGACGCGGACATCGCCGGCACCTCCTGGGTGGCCGACCCGAAGACCAACAAGCTCGTCGTGACCGCGGACCGCACGGTCTCCGCGGCCGAGTGGGACGCGCTGTCCGTGATCGTCGCGGACCTCGGTGGGACGGCCGAACTCCGGCGCACCGAAGGTGAGTTCACCCGCTTCGTGACGGGTGGCGACGCCATCACCGGCGGTGGCGGCCGCTGTTCGCTGGGCTTCAACGTGACCGTGGGCGGCGTGGCGCACTTCCTCACCGCCGGGCACTGCACCGAGTCCGTCGCCGCCTGGTCGGCGGGCGGCACGGTGATCGGCTCCACCGCCGGCTCCAGCTTCCCGGGCAACGACTACGGCCTGGTGAAGTACACCGCCTCCGTCGCCCACCCGAGCACGGTCAACCTGTACAACGGCTCCACCCAGGCGATCACCCGGGCCGGCGACGCCACCGTCGGCCAGTCGGTCACCCGCAGCGGCTCGACCACCGGCCTCCACTCCGGCTCGGTGACCGGCCTGAACGCCACGGTGAACTACGGCGGGGGCGACATCGTCTCCGGTCTGATCCAGACGAACGTCTGCGCCGAGCCGGGCGACAGCGGCGGCTCGCTCTTCTCGGGCGGCACCGCGCTCGGTCTGACCTCCGGCGGCAGCGGTGACTGCGCCTCCGGCGGCACGACCTTCTTCCAGCCGGTCACCGAGGCGCTCTCCGCCTACGGCGCGTCGATCGGCTGACGCCGCCACCGGTGATCGAGGGCCCCGCCCTCCGGAGCGATCCGGAGGGCGGGGCCCTCGCCGTGTCCGGGGCGGGGCGGGGCGGGGCGGGTGCCCGGGTGACGTTCGCGCACGTCGGGGCGGGTGGAGGCGGGTGAGCCAGGTGTCGCACATGTATTCGAACGTGGTCTATGGTGGAGAGGGGGTAGCTTGGAACTGATGTTCGAGGTGGCTCGACGAGTCCACGGTGCGGGAGGTGTGCATGCCGGGTTTCCCGCATCTGCACACCGTCTCGGGCTTCTCGGTGCGCCACGGCGCCTCGCATCCCGAGCGGCTGGCGGAGCGGGCCGCGCAGCGCGGCCTGGACGCGCTGGGCCTCACCGACCGGGACACCGTCGCCGGAGCGGTGCGGTTCGCGAAGGCCTGCGCGCGGGAGGGCGTGCGCCCGCTGTTCGGCGTGGATCTCGCGGTGACGCCCCCCGCGGCCTCCGTGTCCCCCACGCCCTCCGTGTCGCCCGCGGCCGGTGACGGCCCGGGGGACCGGTCCGCGCGGCGGCGCCGTACGCCGGTGCGGGGCGGTGCCTTCGTCGACGAGTCCGCCCCCCGGGTGACCTTCCTGGCCCGCGACGGCGCCCGCGGCTGGGCGGGCGTCTGCGCCCTGATCACCGCCGCCCACGCGGGCGGCGGTGTCCCCCTGCTGCCCGCCGACGCGCCGGACGCCGACGGGGTGACCGTGCTGCTGGGCCCGGACTCCGACGTGGGCCGGGCCCTGGCCGCCGGACGCCCCGACCAGGCCGTGCGGCTGCTCGCCGCCTGGCGCGAGCGCCACGGGGACGCGCTGCGGCTGGAGACCGTCTGGCACGGCCGCCAGGGCACCGGCCCCGGCTCGCTCCGGCTGGCCGCCCGCACCCTGCTGCTCGCCGCCGAGCAGGGGGTCCGCCCGGTGCTGACCAACGCCGTCCGCTACGCCGACCCCGGCATGGGCCCGGTCGCCGACGTGCTGGACTCCGCCCGGCGCCTGGTCCCCGTCGACCCGGCCGAGGTGCTGGACTCCGGCGAGGCCTGGCTCAAGGACGCCGAGGCCATGCGGGAGGCCGCCGGGCGGATCGCCGAGGCCGCCGGGCTCGGTCCGCGTTCCGCCGAGCGCCTGCTCGAGCACACCCGAGCCACCGCCGAGGAATGCCGGGTCGACCCGGAGGAGGACCTGGGCATCGGCACCGTCCACTTCCCCGAGCCGTACCTGGTCGGTGCGGAGCGGCGCACCGCGCAGCGGGTGCTGGCCTCCCGCGCGGCGGCCGGGATGGTGCTGCGCGGCTACGACCGCCGCCGGGACTACTGGGAGCGGATGCACCACGAGCTGGACATCATCGCCCACCACGGCTTCGCCACCTACTTCCTCACCGTCGCCCAGGTCGTCGACGACGTGCGCGAGATGGGCATCCGGGTCACCGCGCGGGGCTCCGGCGCGGGATCCCTGGTCAACCACCTGCTGGGCATCGCGCACGCCGACCCGGTCGAGCACGGGCTGCTGATGGAGCGGTTCCTGTCCAAGCGGCGCGCGGTGCTGCCGGACATCGACGTCGACGTCGAGTCCGCCCGCCGGCTCGAGGTCTACCGGAAGATCTTCGACCGGTTCGGCGGCGAGCGGGTGGCCACCGTCGCCATGCCCGAGACCTACCGGGTGCGGCACGCCATCCGTGACGTCGGGGCGGCCCTCGCCATGGATCCGGCGGAGATCGACCGGATCGCCAAGTCCTTCCCGCACATCCGGGCCCGGGACGCCCGCGCCGCGCTGGACGAGCTGCCGGAGCTGCGGGAACTGGCGGCGGAGAAGGAGAGGTACGGCAGGATGTGGGAGCTGGTCGAGGCGCTGGACGGGCTGCCCCGCGGCGTCGCCATGCACCCGTGCGGCGTCCTGCTGTCCGACGCCACGCTGCTGGGCCGCACCCCGGTGGTGCCCACCAGCGGCGAGGGCTTCCCGATGGCCCAGTTCGACAAGGACGACGTCGAGGACCTCGGCCTGCTCAAGCTGGACGTGCTCGGCGTGCGGATGCAGTCGGCGATGGCGCACGCGGTGGCCGAGGTGGAACGGGCCTCCGGCGAGCGCGTCGACCTGGACGCGGTGCCGGAGGGCGACCCGCAGACGTACCGGCTGATCAAGTCGGCCGAGACGCTGGGCTGCTTCCAGATCGAGTCGCCCGGCCAGCGCGACCTGGTGGGACGGCTCCAGCCGGAGACCTTCCACGACCTGGTGGTGGACATCTCGCTGTTCCGGCCGGGGCCGGTCGCCGCCGACATGGTGCGGCCGTTCATCGAGGCCCGGCACGGGCGCAGTCCCGCCCGCTACCCGCACCCCGACCTGGAGCCGGCGCTGCGGGAGACCTACGGCGTGGTGGTCTTCCACGAGCAGCTGATCGAGATCGTGAACGTCATGACCGGCTGCGGCCGGGGCGAGGCCGACCGGGTGCGGCGCGGGCTGTCCGACCCCGAGTCGCAGGGGCGGATCCGGACCTGGTTCGCCCAGCACGCGACGGCCCGCGGGTACGACGCGGAGACCGTCGCGCGCGCCTGGGAGATCATCGAGGCCTTCGGCTCGTACGGCTTCTGCAAGGCGCACGCGGTGGCGTTCGCGGTGCCGACCTACCAGTCCGCCTGGCTGAAGGCCCACCACCCGGCCGCCTTCTACGCCGGGCTGCTCACCCACGATCCCGGGATGTACCCCAAGCGGCTGCTGCTGGCGGACGCGCGCCGGCGGGGCGTCCCGGTGTTGCCGCTGGACGTGAACCGGTCCGGCGTCACCCACCGTATCGAACTGGTGTCTGACGGAAAGCAGGGCGAGTCGGATGTCTGGGGGCTGCGCCTCGCCCTGAGCGACGTGCACGGCATCAGCGAGGCCGAGGCGGCGCGGATCGCCGGGGAGCAGCCCTACGCCTCGCTGCTGGACTTCTGGCAGCGGGCCCGCCCCAGCCGCCCGGTGGCCGACCGGCTGGCCCAGGTGGGAGCGCTGGACGCGTTCGGCGCCAACCGGCGCGACCTCAGGCTGCACGTCAGCGAGCTGCACCGGGGCGCCGCCCGCGCGGCCGGCGCCGAGCAGCTCCCGCTGACCGGCGGCGAGCGCACCGCCTCGGCGGGCCTGCCCGACCTGACCGACGGGGAGCGGCTCAGCGCCGAGCTGGGCGTGCTCTCCATGGACGCCTCGCGCAACCTGATGGACGACCACGCCGAGTTCCTCGCCGAGCTGGGCGTCACCTCGGCCAAGCGGCTGCGCGCCGCGCGGCACGGGGAGACGGTGCTGGTGGCCGGTTCCAAGGTGGCCACCCAGACCCCGCCGATCCGCTCCGGGAAGCGGGTGATCTTCACGACGCTGGACGACGGCACCGGCCTGGTCGACCTGGCCTTCTTCGACGACTCCCACGACGCCTGCGCGCACACCGTCTTCCACTCCTGGCTGCTGCTGGTGCGCGGCACCGTGCAGCGGCGCGGGGCGCGCAGCCTCAGCGTGGTGGGCACGGCCGCCTGGAACCTCGCCGAGCTGGCCGAGCTGCGGGCCGAGGGAGGGCTGGAGCGGGTGGCGGCCCGGCTCTCCGAGACGCTCGCCGAGCAGAGCGCGCTGCGGCAGAACGGGGGGCGGGACGAGAACGGCCGGACGATCCGCATGCCCACGGGATACGAGATGCACCCGTGGGCGGACCTCCGGCCCGCGGGGGACGGCGGCGGCCCGCCCGGCGGCCGCAAACTGTGGCACAGCAGCCCGGGCAGCGCCGGGTGAGGCCGCCGGCCCCGGGCGGGGCCCCACCGGCGCTCCGCGGGTCAGGCGGCGGTGGTCCGTGGAAGATCCGCTGCTGCGGGGCGAACAGCAGCAGGCCGCACAGGACCGTCACGGCGGGCAGCAGACAGGCCGCGAGGCCCATCGCCCCGGGCCTCAGGACCACATGGAGCGAGGACTCCAGGACCTTGAGGGTGAGCATGGTCTCCACGTGCGGGGCGTGCGGGTGCGACGGCGGCGGGGAGTCCGGTCCCGCCGCCGTCGTGGATCCGTCCGCCCGGGGTCAGCCCGCCGTCTTCTCGCGCCGGCCGCCCAGGGCGTCCCGCACCGGCCGCCTGCGGTGCCCCTGCTCCGGCAGCCAGCCGAAGGCCATGGTGGAACCGGCGACGCCGAGGATGGTGCCGATCATGAACGCGCCCATGTTGGAGGTCGCCCAGGAGCCCAGGGAGGCGAGCAGCCCGATGACCGAGTAGAAGATCCGCTGGGCGGGGTTGAACAGGATCAGCACGCCGCAGACGATCATGAAGGCGGGCAGGATGTAGCCCGCCACGCCACGGGCGCCCGAGGCGAGGGCGACCTCGAGCGAGCCCTGCACCATCGTCGCCATGACCAGCGCCCCGGCGACGGTCAGCAGCAGGCCGCCCCAGAACGGGCGGCGCCAGCGCCAGGCCGCGAAGCGGGACACGCGGCGCGGCGGTCGGGCGGGAACGGCCTCGGCGGCCGGGGGCGTGCCGGTCGCGGTCTCCGGCGCGGTCGGGGAAGTGCTGTCGGGAGTGCTGTCGCTGGCCACGGCCGGTGGCTCCTTCTGCCTGTTCCTGGAGGGGAAATGCCGATGGGACGGGTGAGGGCCCCGGCCGGGCGGGGCTCCGCCCGGCCGGGGCCCCCGGGACGCTCCGTCAGCTGCCCTCGCCCGGGCAGCCGTCGCGAGTGATCTCGATCCGGAGGTCCGGCAGGGTCATCGCCCCGGCCGTGGTGGCCCAGTTGTGCTGGTACACGTTCTTGACCTCGATGGTGTCGGCCTGGAGGCCGAAGGAGCCGGCCGGGCCGGTGGAGAAGCTCTTGTTGAGCTCCGAGGCGTCCCGGCCCATCTCGAGACCGCTGAAGGAGGCGCTCTTGCCGGTCAGCACGTCCGAGTCGGTGGCCAGGTTGGTGGCCTTGGCGGGTGTTCCCTTGGCGCCGGCCGTGATCTTCAGGAACGCCGCACCGATCTGCACCCCCTGGCACAGGTTGGTGATCTCGGCGTCCTTGATGGTGGTGATGAAGACGTTCTTGTAGACGCCCTTCTCGATCGGGTTGTTCGGGCTGGTGCGGTCCCGGCCGCCGTACTGGGCGAGGCCCGTGCCGCTCAGTTTGTCGGCGTTGATGGTGTGGGCCATCGACGAGATGTTGAAGGAGACGGCGAGCGCCCCCTGGGCGGTGAGGACGGTCAGCGCGGCCGTGGCCACCACCCCCGGCACGCCGAGCACGGCCCATCGGCGCAGCCGGACTCTGCCCTTGACGGGCGTTGTGGACTCTGTCATGAACGGCTCTCCTTGATCAAAGCGGAAGGTGCGAACCGGGTGGGCAGATCCTGGCGCGGACTCCCCCCTGT
The DNA here is from genome assembly GCF_040643475.1 of Streptomyces sp. NPDC047130. NCBI lineage: Bacteria > Bacillati > Actinomycetota > Actinomycetes > Kitasatosporales > Streptomycetaceae > Streptomyces > Streptomyces sp. NPDC047130. Next base: position 56,625 of record NZ_JBEYUK010000021.1, read on the forward strand.
CGAACATCGCCGGGTCTCCCGTCATGGCTGGCGATGTGTGGAGATGTGGGGGGATCCCCGCAAGTTACCCGCGAGTGTCGAACGCGGTCAATCAGCTTGCGGAGAAAGGGTGTTCATCCCGTGGCGTCTGTCGCGAAAGGTGTCCGGAGCGAGGCGGGCGACCCGTCGGCGAGGGGCGGCGGAGCCGGGTGGCGGAGTGTGCGCTTCCGGCCAGGTGGCGGCCGGAAAGCGCCCCCGACGTGCGATTACCTCGGGTAACAAAATTCGGTCCCGCGCCTTGACCGCCCCAACTGGCAGGTATACAACCGCAATTGGGTTTCCCGGCGACGGCCGGTCCCGCACACCGTGGCGCCGGTGAGCGGGCCGGCCCTCGCGCCGCTCTGTCGCACCACCTTCGCCACCTAGTCGAGGAGCTCGTGCACATGACCGGAACCGCCCTGACCTCCGGCAGATCCCGCCGCCCCGGCCGCAGAACGCTGCGCAGCCTGGGGACCGCGGCCGCGGGTCTCACCGCCCTGCTGGCCCTGCAGACCACTCCCGCCGGAGCGGCCGAGGCCCCCCTGGCCGAGCCCTACACGGGCATGGAGACCTGCCCCGTCGGGTCCGCGCTGCTCACCCAGGCGGACAACCGCCAGGTCGGCTGCGTCCACACCACGATCGGCTCGGGTTCCTTCTCCATCGGGGACTACACCGTCCCGGTGGGCGCCCCGATGGAGATCGACTTCGGTTTCCGCTGGTCGGCCGAGGGGCCGCGCGGCGACACCGGGACCAGCCAGCCGAACATCTACGACACCACCGCGGCCACCGACGGCCTCCTGGAGGCCCCGTCCACCGAGGCCCCGCTGCCCGGTCTGTCGAACTTCTGGCCCGGGGTCACCAGCGCCAACGTGAAGGTCGAACCGGCCGGCGACATCAAGAACTTCACGCCGCTCGCGGTCGGCAGCCAGCTGCCGATCTTCGAACTGCCGATCAAGCTGAAGATCGAGCACCCGCTGCTCGGCTCCAAGTGCTACGTCGGCACCGACAGCAAGCCGATCGTCCTGCAGGCCGTCGCACCCAACCGGCCGCAGCTGAGCCAGGTGCTCGACCCCAACGGGAACTCCACCGTGACGCTCAAGATGCTCGACGGCACGCTGGTCGACGAGGACTTCGCGATCCCCGGCGCCAGCCGGTGCGGCCTGCTGACCCTGGGCGAGTCCAACTGGATCGTCAACTCGCTGTTCGACCTCCCGTCGGCCTCCGGGAACTCGATCTCCTTCCAGGACGTGGACGTCGCCATCGCGATCGATCCCACGATCGGGTCTCTCACCGCGGCCCTGAACGACGCCCGCGGCTGAGTGGGGCGGGCGCCCGCGGGCGCCCGCCCAGGCACCACCGCACCACGGCACCATCGCACGGCACGACCGCACCACGGCACGACCGCACCACGGCACGACCGCATCACGGCACGACCGCACAGCGTCACCTCTTGCACCACGCCCTTCCCCCACACACCCTCAGACGAAAGGGCCCCCTCATGCGCAACAGGCACTCATCGCTGCTGGCAGCCGCCGTCCTGGCCGGTGCGGCCTCCCTCGGCGGGATGACCTCGGCGACCGCCGCCCCGGCCGCCGCGGGCAACGTCCTCACCTACGGCAGCGCGGGCGGCACCGCCGTCCCGGTCGGCGCGCAGCTGTCCGCCGCCGGATCGATCTCGCTGACCAGCACCTCGCCGGCCGGCTCGGTCAACTGCTCGTCCTCCACCTTCGGCGCGACCGTGGCGAGCAACCCCATCGCCCCGGGCACCGCCAGCGAGAGCAACGTCGACGTGGCCGTCAACGCCAGCTCCTGCACCATCAGCCTGGTCGGCGCCACCGGCGTCAACAGCATCGACGTCGACCTGACCAACGCCACCGTCGCCTCCAACGGCACGGTGAAGGTCACCCCGATCCGGGCGGTCGGCGTGCTGGACAGCTGGTTCGGTCCGGTGACCTGCATCTACGAGGCGGCGTCGATCACCGGCACGGCCAGCAACACCGACAACTCCATCAAGTTCACCAACCAGCCGCTGAACCTGACCAACGGCGAGATCACCTGTCCGTCGGTCACCAACTTCAGCGCCCAGTACAAGCCGGTGTCCGGCTCCGGCGGGAAGGTCTTCGTCAACTGACCCGACCGCCCCACCGGCGCGTCCGCCTGACCGTGCATCAGGCCAGGAGGGAACCGAGGCCGTCCTCGCGAGCGAGCCGTTCCAGCTTGTCGAGGGCGGCCTCGGCGTTCCGCGCCGCCTCCGGATCGCGCTCCCGCAGGCCGCTCGCCGCGAACTCGTCCTCGTCCAGGCGGAGGACCTCCCGCCCGTCGGCCGACACCCACAGGTCCAGGTCGAGGTCCTCGACGACCAGTTCACCGCCGGAGAACCCGGCCGGGCGGGTCACGTCGCAGTACCAGCCCTTGAGGACCCCGGACGGGCCGCGGACCGCCTTCACCGCGTACCAGCGGTCGCGCCAGTACCACTCGGTGAACACGTCGCCCGGCTCGAACCGGACGAAGCCGAAGTCGCGGGCGCCCTCGCCGGCCCATTCGGCGCGGACGGTGACGCGGGAGCCGTCGTCGGCGAGCAGTTCGGCCGGGTAGCGGATCTTGGTGCGGCCCGCCTTCAGCAGGACCACCTCCACGACCGTGCCGTCACCCGAGTTCGCGGACATGGTGGACCTCCTGGGCGCCGATCTCGTAGCCGAGCCATCGGTTGACGGCCCGCATGGGGGTGTTGGTCGCGTCGTTGCCGGTGTGCGCCTCGGTGAGACCGGCCGCGCGGGCGCGGCGCAGGGAGTCCGTCTTCACCAGCTTGGCCAGACCGCGGCCGCGGTGGGAGCGGGCGGTGCCCGTCATGCCGGTGCCGTAGCGGGTTCCTCCGTCCCAGCGGACCGCGGTGAACGCCACCGGCCGGTCCTCGGCCAGGTCGACGGCCACCGTGGCCAGGTCGTGGCGCTGCAGCGGGTGGTGCCAGGTCTCCTCGAGCCACGCCTCGTAGGAGGGGAAACCGGCGTCCACGTCGCCGGGCTCGTCCTCGCAGCACTCCGCGTCGAGCAGGTACAGGGGCCGCGGATCGTCCGCGAAGTCGGCGCCGGTGCGGAGCTCCACGCCCGGCGGCGGGGCGGGCACCGGCGGCAGTTCGGCGGTCAGCAGGTCCAGGCGCAGGAACTGGGCGGTGCTGCCCGGACGGTATCCGCGGCGCTCGGCGAAGACCCGGTTCGCGGGCTCGTCCACGACCCAGGAGAACACCTTGCGCGCGCCGAGCTCGGCCAGCCTCCCCTCACCGGCGTTCACCAGGGCGGTGCCCGCGCCGCGGCCGGTGCGGTCGGGACGCACGTGGACGTTGAGCAGCGCCTGACCGGGTTCCTCGGAGTCGGCGACGAGGAGGAGCTGCGCGGTGCCGACCGGCTCGCCGTCCTCCTCGGCCAGCAGGGCCGTCCAGCGGACGTCCGCGGGCAGGCGGGTCAGCAGGTGCCGGACCGAGTCGGCGGTGAAGAAGACCTGGGGGAGCACCCGCATGCGGATCCGGGCGAAGGCCTCGGCGCCCCTGCGGTCGTCCGGCCCGACGGCGCGTACGGAGACGGTCATGACGCGGACGCTACGCGAGGCCGGCCTGGGGTCGCTCCTCATTTTCCGCGCCCGGGCGGGTGGGGCAGAATCCGGGTGTGAGCAGCCTGAGGATCCGCATCGACGAACGCGCCGGCAGTCTTCCGCCCTACGAGCAGGTGCGGGCGCAGATCTCCGAACAGGCGCGCTCCGGCGCGCTGCCGGTGGGGCACCGGTTGCCGACCGTGCGGGGTCTGGCCGAGACGCTGGGCCTGGCGGCGAACACGGTCGCCAAGGCGTACCGGGCGCTGGAGGCGGACGGGGTGATCGAGACGCGGGGGCGCAACGGGACCTTCGTGGCCGCGGCGGGGGCGGCGGCGGAGCGGGCGGCGGCCGCGGCGGCGCGGGAGTTCGCGCAACGGGCGCGGCGGCTCGGGCTGGACGCGGGGGCCGCGCTGCGGGCGGCGGACGAGGCGGTGCGCGCGGTGTACGCGGAGACACCGCGGTGACGGCGCGGACGGGGGCCCTGCGGTGCGCGGTGGCCCGGCGGTGACCGCGTCGCCTGACGGTGACCGTCGCCTGGCGGTGACCGGCGACCGGCGGTGAGCGGGTGGCCTCGGCTGTGCCCGGTGGTGCCCGGTGGCCCGGCGGTGACCGCGCCGCCTGGCGGTGACAGGTGGCCTCGGCGGTGACCGGCGGTCCGGTGGAGCCCGGTGGAGCCCAGTGGAGCCCGGTGGTGACCGGCGGTCCGGTGGTGCCCGGTGGCCCGGTGGCCCGGCGGTCCGGTGGTGACCGGTGGCCCGGCGGTGACCGCGTCGCCTGGCGGTGACAGGTGGCCTCGGCGGTGACCGGCGGTCCGGTGGTGACCGGTGGAGCCCAGTGGAGCCCGGTGGTGACCGGCGGTCCGGTGGTGCCCGGCGGTGACCGGCGGTCCGGTGTGTGCGGGGCTACGCGCTGGAGCCGGCCGGTCTGCCGGTGCCGGCCCGGGTGCCCGGCCGGCCCTCGGTGGCGCCCGTGACCGGCGCGGTGCCGGTCGTGGTACTCGCGGCGCTCTCGCCACGCACACCTCGCCTCCGGCCGACGCATGGTTCCCGACGCCCGCCTGGCCGGACTCGGCGACGCGGCCGCGGCCCGGTGATGGCCGTGGCCCGGCCGTGGGGTGGAGTGCGTGGGGTGGTGTGCCGTGGAGGTCAGTTCGCGGGTGGGCCGGGTGGGGGGTCCGCGCGGGTGAAGGTGTGGCTGCGTTCCACCTTCGCCACGTGCAGCGTGTAGCCGGCGTACCACTGGTCCCGCCCGCGCCGCTGGGCCGCGCGGTGCTCGGTGTCGGACCGCCACCGGGCGAGGGCGTCGGCGTCGCGGAAGTACCCGACGGTGATGGCCGTCCCGCCGGGCGTCCGCGCGTGGTCCATGCCGAGGAACCCGGGGACGTCCCGCACCAGTTCCTCCATCCGGGCCGCCGTCTCCCGGTAGCCGTCCTCGTCCGCGGTGCGCACGGAGGTGAACACCACCGCGTAGTACGGGGGTTCGTGGGCCGGGACGGGCGCGGCGGACACATCGCGGTGATCGCTCATGAGGGCACGGTAGGGCGGCCGGGGGCCCCGTTCCAGTGGTTTCCGCGCCGCGCGCACCGGGCTCAGCGCGGTGTCCTGGTCGTCTCCAGGCCCACCGCCCTGGCCGCCCGGGCGAAGCGGACGGCGTCGTGGACGGCGGCGCCGCCGGGGTCGTTGTTGAAGTAGACGTGGAGGTCGCCCGAGGGCCAGGTCGCGGCGGCGCGTTCCGCCCAGGTGCGCAGGGCGCGGGCCCCGTACCGCGGCCAGGGGCGGGCGCGGCCCTCGTGGAGGCGGAGGTAGCCCCAGCCCGCGGTGCGCCACAGCGGGGTCACCGGACGCGAGCCCCGGTCGGCCCAGCACAGGGCGGCGCCGCGGGCCTCCAGGACCGCGCACACCGCCTCCGTCCACCAGGACTCGTGCCGCGGCTCCACCGCCACCCGCACGCCGGCGGGGAAGCAGGCGAGGCACGCGTCGAGGAGACCGGCGTCGGCCCGCAGCGTCGGGGGGAGCTGGAGGAGCACCGGGCCGAGCCGGTCGCCGAGGCCGCCCGCGTGCGCCAGCAGCCGTCCGACCGGCTCCTCGGGGTCCTTCAGCCGCTTCACGTGGGTCAGGAACCGGCTCGCCTTCACCGCGACCGTGAAGTCGTCCGGGGTCCGCTCCCGCCAGCCGGCGAAGGTCTCCCGCGAGGGCAGCCGGTAGAAGGCGTTGTTGCTCTCGACCGTGGCGAAGCCGGCGGCGTACTCCTCCAGCCACCGGCGCATCGGCGTGCCCTCGGGGTAGAGCACACCGCGCCAGTCCTTGTACTGCCACCCCGAGGTGCCGACGAAGACGGTCATACCGCCATCAAAGCACTACAGGTACAGCCCCGCGTCCTGCTCGCCGGCCCGCGGTTCCGGCAGCGAGGTCGGCGAGGTGCCGCGCCGCAGCGCGAACAGTTCGGCCAGCGTGGCGCCCTCGCGGCCGACACCCTCCTCCGTGCCGAGCCACTCCACCGACTCGCGGCGGGTGAGCGGGCCGACCTCGATCCGGGCCAGGCAGCGGCCGGGGCGCACCACGGCCGGGTGGAGCCGCTCCAGGTCCTCGTTGGTGGTGATGCCGACCAGGACCTTGCGGCCCTGGCCGAGCAGGCCGTCGGTCAGGTTGAGCAGCCGGGACAGCGCCTGCCCGGCCACGTGCTTGGCCTCGCCGCGGACCAGTTCGTCGCAGTCCTCCAGGAGGAGCAGGCGCCAGCGGCCCTCGCCGTCCTCGTCATCGTCGTCGTCACCGATGGCGATGTTCATCAGGTAGCCGGCGTCCGAGAACAGCAGCTCCGGGTCGAGCACGCAGTCCACCTGGCACCAGTCCCGCCAGGAACGGGCCAGGGTACGCAGCGCGGTGGTCTTGCCGGTGCCGGGCGGGCCGTGCAGCAGGAGGAGACGGCCGGCGATGTCCTCCGGGGTGGTCTTCATCAGGGAGTCCATCGCCTCGGCCACCGGGGCGGTGTAGTTGGCGCGGACCTCGTCCCAGGTGGCGGCGGAGATCTGCCGGGTGATGCGCAGCGGCCCCCGGCGCGGGGACAGGTGCCAGAAGCCCATGGTCACCTCCTCGGGGACCGGCTCCGGCTCCATCTCCACGCCGTCGGTGGCGCGGTGCAGCACGGACTGCGCCAGCTCCTCGGTGATCGCGGTGACCGAGACATGGGTGCCGCTGCCCCACTGGGCGGTGGAGACGCGCAGCGTCCAGCCGTCGCCCTCGGCCAGGGTGGAGCGCTGCTTGTCGCTGCTCGCCCGACGCACGACGCGGGCCTCGGAGGGGACCAGCTGGGCACCGGGCCGGACGCGGTCGATGCTCACCGTCCGGGAGTACGGCTGCTCGCCGGTGGTGAAGCGCTGGAGGAAGAGGGCGTCGATGACGTCGATCGGCGAGTCGCCGTCGTCCAGGGTGAGCCGGATGGGGACGGGGGCGTGAGGGTTCTCGGCCATGGGTTCCATGATCCGTGCGCGGGCCCTTCGGCGCACGGCAATTCTCGTATTGGGCCGTCAGCCGGTGCGGGGCAGATGCCGCCGGGCCGTCAGCCGGTGCGGGGCAGGAGCCGCCGGGCCGCGCGCACCGTCGCGTACCCCTTGGTGAGGCACCGGTCCACCGCGAAGTTCCTGCCCAGCGCGCGCCCGTGGAGGAGGCGCAGGAACTCCTCCGCCCCGGTGCCCCGGCGGACCGTGACCCGGCGCAGGGCGTACGGGCCCTGCCGGCGCCGGGCCAGGTCGTTGCCGACGGCGAGCGCCTGGGCGAAGCCCGCCTCGCGGACCGCCCGGCGGACCCGCCGGGTGGAGTGGCCGTACGGGTGGGCGAACGAGGCCGGGACCGAGCCCAGTTCGCCGGCGACGATCTCCCGGCACAGCCCCAGCTCCCGGCGCAGCGCGTCCTCGCCGATCAGGTCGAGCGCGGGATGCGTGTGGCTGTGCCCCCCGATCTCCACGCCGCCGGCGGCGAGTTCGCGCACCTGGTCCCAGTCCAGCATGGTGTCCGGGGCGCCCCCGGCGTCGTGCTCGCCGCGCAGCCAGCCGGTGGTGACGAACACGGTGGCCGGGAAGCCGTGCCGGACCAGTTCCGGCAGGGCGTGGCGGTGGACGCCCTCGTAGCCGTCGTCGAAGGTGATCAGCACCGGCCGCTCGGGCAGCGGCTTGCCGCTGCGCCAGGCGGCGGCCAGGGTGGCGGTGTCCACGGGGGTGAAGCCCTCCGCGGCGATCACCGCCAGGTGGCCCGCGAAGGCCGCCGGGGTCACCGACAGGCCCAGCGTGGCCGCCGCGGGCCGCTGCGCGACGGCGTGGTACATCAGCACCGGGACGGCCCGGTCGGCCTCCCGCCCGTCGCGCTCAGACATGTCCGGCCGTCCCCTCTCCGGCCCGGTCCCGGCGCGTCGTCCGTGCCGCGGGGGAGGGCGGGATCACGAAGCCCCCGCCGCTCCGCCGGGTCCGCGCGGTGCCGACGGCGTAACCGGCCGCGGTGACCAGCGCGCCGGCCACGATCGCCCCGGCCCGTCCCGCCCCGCCCGGCCGCCCGCGCACCGCGTCCGCCAGGCCGCGGGCCACCCCGGCGGGCAGCACCCGGGTGGCGTACCGGCGCTCCGACTCCAGCCCCTTGTCCGCGCCGACGCTGCGGGCCACCAGCGCCTTGGAGAGCCCTTCCGCATAGGTCCGGGTGCGGAAGTACCCGAACCGCTCGCGGACGGCGGGCACCCGGTGGTGGATGACCGCCCGGTCGTCGATCAGCAGCACGGCCGCCGGCAGCGCCCGCGAGAGGCGGATGCACAGCTCGGTCTCCTCGCAGCCCAGCGGCCGCTTGTCGCCGTCGCGCCCGATGCCCGTGGCGAAGCCGCCGGCCGCCTCGAAGGCGGTGCGCCGGAACGAGGCGTTGCCGCCCAGCACGTTGCGGACCCGGACCCGGCCGGGCGGCAGGCCGCGGTAGGTGCAGCCCACCACCCAGTCGAACTCCTCCGGGAACCAGGCCGGGCGGCGGCCCGAAGCCCACGCGGGTTCCGTGCGGCCCCCCACCGCCATCACCCGCGGGTCGTCGTACGCCTCGGTGAACCACCGCAGCCAGTCGCGGTCGGCCACCGCGTCGTCGTCCAGGAAGGCGACGACCTCCGCCCGGGCCTCGGCGATGCCGGTGTTGCGCCCGGCGGACAGCCCGCGGGGGCCGGCGTTGGCCAGCACCCGCACCGAGGGCTCGTCCTCGTACTCCCGCTCCAGGCGCTCCCGCAGGACCGGGTTGTGGTCCACCACGAGGAGGGTCTCCAGGGCGGGCCGGGACTGCGCCCGCACCGAGGCCACCGCGGCGAGGATGTCCTCCCAGCGCTCCTCGGTGTAGACGCAGATCACCACCGAGACGTCCGGCAGCGCCGGTCCGGCCGGCAGCCCGCTCCTGTCGTGCGCGGCGGGCCCCGTCACGACACCTCGCCGGGAGTCGCGCCCAGCATCGGCGAGGTGCGCGAACGGCCGCGCAGGGAACGCCGGTTGGAGCGCTCGGCGAGGATCACCCGCAGCACGCGCAGTCCGTCCCGGACCGCCCGTAGGTTGCTGACGCCGTGGATGCGCAGGTACTCGTGGCTGGGGATCTCCTGCACCTTGAGCCCGGCCTTGACGACGCGGATGTTCATCAGCGTCTCGACCTCGAACCCGGTGCAGTCCAGCTCGATGCGGTCCAGGCAGTGGCGCCAGAACGCGTTGTAGCCGTAGCAGAGGTCGGTGTAGCGGGCGCCGAACTTCCGGTTGACGGCGGCGCACAGCGCGCGGTTGCCCAGCTTGCGGACGAAGGTCATGTCGTCGGTGCCCCCGCCGTTGGCGAAGCGCGAGCCCTTGGCGAAGTCGGCCCCGGAGACCAGGGCGGAGACGTAGCTGACGATCTCGTTGCCGTCGGCGGATCCGTCCGCGTCGATCATGACGATGATCTCGCCGGTGCAGGCGGCGAAGCCGGCGATCAGGGCGTCCCCCTTGCCCTTGCCGGTCTGCCGGACCACCTTGACCCCGGGCCACAGTTCGCGGGCCACGGCCACCGTGTCGTCGGTGGAGTCGCCGTCGACCAGGACCACCTCGTGGATCCAGTCCGGCAGGGTCTTGAAGACGTACGGAAGGTTCTCCGCCTCGTTCATCGCGGGGATCACCACGCTGACCGGTGGAGCGATGGCCAGGTGCGAGGTGATCGGCCGGTAACGGTCGGCGGCCGCGAACGTGTCGGGCCCCGGCGTGACCGGGGGCAGCACTGCGCTCATGGGTCTGGTCCCTCTCGTCCGGCGGACCGCCCACCCCCGGGCGGCCGCTGTGAGTCCGGTTCGAAAGGGGGGTCCTCACCCGGGGCACGCGGAAAGAGGTCTCCACGCGTACCGGGTGAGCCGGCAGAACTGTCCGGGCCCCGCTGTCCGGAGCCCGGGCGCGCGGCACGACCCGACGACCGGTCGTGTCATCGAGCACCCCCCTACCGCGCGTCCGCCCCGCTCCGTCCCGGTTCCGAGTCCCTCCCCCTGAACCGCACAACGACGGACCGATGCGTATGAGATGTATGACGATATTGGCTATTGGTCGGCTATCGCAAGAGCTGAAAGGTAATGAGATGCTTTGCCGGGTAGAGGCGTTCCGTCCGCTTCTCGCGCCATGCGCCGGATGACCGGCCCAATCTGGCGCAATGGGGGTCGCCGGTCAAGATGCCGATTTCGCCTGACGGGGCCGGTTTCCCCACGGTTCGCAGGCGGCCTGGCGCCGGGACACCGGCCGTACGGCGAGCCGTCCCGGGGATTTATTGACATGAGCACTTCCTGTCAACGCGTGTAGCTGGTACCACAGTTGATGCAGAGACAACTGCAGAACAGGGAGGCTCCACCATGAGACGTTTCCGCACGTCCGCCGTCGTGAGTTCGTTCCTCCTCTCCGTCGGCCTCGCCTTCACGGGGGCGGCCGCGGCGCAGGCGTCGTCGGCCCAGGCCGCCGGCGCCTACGTCGCCCTGGGGGACTCGTACTCCTCCGGGGTCGGGGCCGGCAGCTACACCAGCGAGAGCGGCAGCTGCAAACGCAGCACCAACGCCTACCCGCAGTTGTGGGCCAACGCCAACTCGCCCTCCAGCTTCGCCTTCGTGGCCTGCGGCGGAGCCACCACCAGCTCGGTCCGCAGCAGCCAGCTGGGTTCCCTCGACTCCTCGACCACCCTGGTCTCGGTGACCGCGGGCGGCAACGACGCCGGCTTCGCCGACGTCATGACGACCTGCGTCATCAGCTCCAACTCGGTCTGCACCGACCGGATCAACACGGCGCGCTCCTACATCACCAACACGCTGCCCGGAAACCTCAACTCCCTGTACGCCGACATCAAGAACCGCGCCCCCAACGCCCGGGTCGTCGTCCTGGGCTACCCGAAGTTCTACGACGTGGCCGCGGTCTGCGTCGGCCTCTCCGACACCAAGCGGACGGCGATCAACGCCGCCGCCGACCACCTCAACTCGGTGATCTCCCAGCGCGCCGCGGCCTACGGGTTCCGCTTCGGCGACGTGCGGCCCACCTTCACCGGGCACGAGATCTGCTCGGGCAGTTCCTGGCTGCACAGCGTCAACTGGGCGAACATCGGCGAGTCGTACCACCCGAAGGCGGCCGGCCAGTCGGGCGGATACCTCCCCGTGCTGAACGCCAACGACTGACGCCCGCGTCGAAAGCGGCGTCCCGGTGCCCCTGGCGGGGGCGAGGGGCGCCGTTCTCGTTCGACACTCGCCCGTCCGTTCGCCCCGGGGACGCCGATTCGGGTGCATCCCACGCTCCTCGCGCTTCGGCGGGGCGGTGACGCGGGATCATCTCCCCGGCGGGTGCCCGTCGTCGGCCTCCCGCCGCGCAGTACGCCGGACCCGCCGCCGTTCCTCCTTCCTCCGGCGGATCCGCCGACCACGGAGGCCCCGCCATGAGACGTGCCCGCACGCCCGCCGTCGTGAGTTCCCTCTTCCTCGCCCTGGCCCTCGCCGGTACCGGCACGTCCGCCGCGCAGGCGTCCGCCCGGGCGGACGGTTCCTACGTCGCCCTGGGCGACTCGTACTCCTCCGGCGTCGGCGCCGGCCGGTACACCGCCGATAGCGGCGCATGCCGGCGCAGCGGCCTGGCGTACCCGCGGCTGTGGGCCGACGCCCACCGGCCGTCCTCCTTCGCCTTCATGGCCTGCTCGGGGGCGACCACGCGTTCGGTGCGCAGCGGCCAGCTCGGGCCGCTCACCTCCTCCACCCGGCTCGTCTCGGTCACCGCCGGGGGCAACGACGCCGGGTTCGCGGACGTCATGTCGACGTGCGTCGTCGGCTCGGACGCGAGGTGCCTCGACCGGATCGCCACGGCGCGCGGCCACATCCGCTCCACCCTGCCCGGAAACCTCGACTCCCTCTACAAGGCCATCCGCGAACGTGCCCCCGAGGCCCGGGTCGTCGTCCTGGGGTACCCGCGGTTCTACGACGTGGACGCGGCCTGCGCCGGGCTCTCCGACGCCAAGCGGTCGGCCGTCAACGAGGCCGCCGACCTGCTGAACTCGGTGATCTCCCGGCGGGCGGCGGCCCACGGCTTCCGGTTCGGCGACGTCCGGCCCCCGTTCACCGGGCACGAGATCTGCTCCGGCGCCTCCTGGCTGCACAGCGTGAACATCGCCGACGTCGGCGCGTCCTACCACCCGAGGGCGGCCGGCCAGTCGCGCGGCTACCTGCCCGTGCTGAACGCGCACGACTGACCGGGGGTCGCGCGGCCCGCGCGGCCCGCAGCCCGGCCGGCCCGGCGCCCGCGCGGCCCGGCCGCGCGGCGCCGGGCTCAGTCGTCCTCCGGGTCCGGGGACGGCTCCCCGGACCCGGACGGCGCCTCGCACATCACCGTGAACGGCACCGGGTCGGAGGCAGCCTCCACCGGCCTGTCGACCTCGACGTGGACCGAGCCCTCGAGAGCCCCCTCCGCGTCCTCCAGCGAGAGCCGCACCTGCTCGTCGCGGGTGGCGCCCCCGCCCTCGGGGAGGGTCAGCGTCCGCCAGCCCTCGTCCACCACGCCGTCGAGCTGGTCCGACACCCACCGGTAGCGGATCTCGGCCGGCAGACGACCGACGGTGAACGAGGCGCGCACGGCGGGGTGCCGGTCCTCGGGCGGAGGGCAGACCCCGCTGTACCGGGTGTGCGCGCCGGTCACGGTGACCCGGACCGACTGCTCCGGCTCGGCGGACGGGGAGGGGCTCGGACTCGCGGACGTCCCGGAGGCGGACGGGCTCGGCGACCCGCTCTCCTCGCCGGACGGTTCCGCGCCCGGACCGGCGGTGGTGGGGGACGCCGAGGAGCCGGAGCCCCCGGAGTCGTCGCCGCCCGGGTCCGCCAGTTTCCAGGCCAGCCCCGCGACCAGCAGCGCCAGCACCAGCACCCCGATCACCAGCGCCGTGCCCGCCCGGTCCCCGCCGTCCCCGCCGTCCCCGCGGTCACCGTCCGCGCGCCGGGCCTCGTCGTGGTGCCGCGGGGGAGGCGGGGGCGGGGCGCCGTACCCGGACCCGTGGCGCGCGGAGCCGCCGCCCGGAGGGAGGGGCACCGTGGGAGCCGTGGCGCCGACCGGCGCTCCCGGCCCGGGTGTGCCGCCGGCCGCGACCAGGCGCAGGCCGCGCTCGGCCTCCTCCGCCGTCATCCGCCCGGCCGGGTCCTTGCGCAGCAGCCCCTCGATCACCCCGGCCAGCGGCCCCGCCCACCGGGGCGGCGCCTGCGGCTCGTCGACCACCGCGCGCAGCGTGCTCAGCGGGGTGTCCTGGCGGAACGGGGAGGCGCCCTCCACGGCCGCGTAGAGCAGCACGCCCAGGGACCACAGGTCGGAGGCGAGCCCCGACGGCCGTCCCAGCGCGCGCTCCGGCGCCAGGTACTCGGGGGAGCCGATCACCTCGCCGGTCCGGGTCAGCGCCGTGTCCCCGGCCAGCGTGGCGATGCCGAAGTCGGTGAGGACCACCCGGCCGTCGTTGGCGATCAGCACATTGGCCGGCTTGACGTCCCGGTGCAGCACCCCGGCCTCGTCGGCCGCCCGCAGCGCCGCCAGCACGTCCGCGCCGATCGCCGCCGCCCGGGCCGGGGTCAGCGCGCCCTCCGCCTCCAGCACGTCCGACAGCGACAGGCCGCGGACCAGTTCCATCACGATCCAGGGGCGTCCGCCGTCGGTGACCACGTCGTACACGGTGACCACGGAGCGGTGCGCGATCCGGGCGGCGGCCCAGGCCTCGCGCTCCAGCCGGGCGTACATCCGCGCCACCTCGTCGTCCGGCAGACCGGCCGGGGCGCGCACCTCCTTGACGGCCACCTCGCGGCGCAGCACCTCGTCCCGGCCCCGCCACACCGTTCCCATGCCCCCGCTGCCCAGCGGCGACAGCAGGCGGTAACGGCCGGCGACGACGCGGTCCGGATCCGGTGCATCGGTCATGGCTCACCTCTTCCTCCGGGAACCCGTCACCGGTTCACCCGTTCATGAGGGGGACGCTTTTCGGAACGCTCCACGGGGGTACGGGGACTGCCGGGGCGCGGCCTCCCCGGTGTTCTGCCCGCCGACGGGGCGGGCGATGCGCGACGGGCGTCACCCGCGGTGACCTGCGATCCTGGTGCCGAGGACCGGACGGCCGTTGTGCCGGTTGTCCAACTCGCCCTGAAACTTCATGCCTCGGGTGAGGAGTTGTCAACCGTCTTGCGGAAAAGGTGAATTCTGTGATCGAGATGCGCCATCCCCCACCAAGGACGATAGGGTTGCCCTGCCCGGGCCGGGTGGACTCGTACGGGTGGGGAGTGTCATGGATCAGATAACAATGCGTAGCAGGGCGCGCGTCCCTGCGATCACCTGCGGCAGCAGCGCGAGCAGTTCGCGTCTCGACCGCCATCTCTCGGTGCTGTCCGGCCCCGCCATACCGCAGCGCGAGACGGTGGAGGCCACGTCGCTGATGCGCGAGCTCACGGCGCGCGACGTACCGCGCGAGCGGAGCAAGCGGCACCGCGTGCAGCGCGTGTCGCTGTTCGCGCCGCTGCGCCGGCTGACCCGCTCGCTCTTCGGCGGGCGCTGAGCCGCGACAGGTTCAACCCGCCGGTCCTCCCGCTGCGCCTTACGGCACTCCCCACGACGCGCAGCGGAGGGCCGGCGTCGTCGTTCCCGTGACGCTGTGCCGACGCCGCCGATCCCGGTGTGAACCTTGTCTCTCCTCCCAGAGCGGCCCCGCTCGCTCTGGCGCGCCCAAGCAAGCGCTCGCTAGCTTGAGCGGCGGACGACGCCCCCGAGCTCCCGGCTTGGCTCGTGGGCCCCATCCCGCCCGGGAGGACGCACTGATGAAGGCACACGACGGCATGTACATCGACGGGGCCTGGAGGGCGGCCGTCGGACCGGACACCATCGCCGTCCTCAACCCCGCGGACGAACAGGTCATCGCCCAGGTGCCGGCCGGTTCCGCCGAGGACGTGGACGCGGCGGTCCGCGCGGCCCGCGCGGCCCTGCCGGGCTGGGCCGCCACGCCGCCCGCCGAGCGCGCCGCCCGCCTGGCCGCCCTGCGGGACGTGCTGGTCGCCCGCAAGGACGAGATCGCCGAGACCGTCACCGCCGAGCTGGGCGCCCCGCTGCCGTTCTCCCAGAAGGTGCACGCCGCCTCCCCGATCGCGGTCTGCGGCACCTACGCGGAGCTGGCGGCGACCTTCCCCTTCGAGGAGAAGGTCGGCAACTCCACCGTGTACCAGGAGCCGATCGGCGTGGTCGCCGCGATCACGCCCTGGAACTATCCGCTGCACCAGATCGTCGCCAAGGTCGCCCCCGCGCTGGCCGCGGGCTGCACGGTCGTCCTGAAGCCCGCCGAGGACACCCCGCTGACCGCCCAGCTGTTCGCCGAGGCGGTCGACGAGGCCGGGGTGCCGGCCGGTGTGTTCAACCTGGTCACCGGACTGGGGCCGGTGACCGGACAGGCGCTGGCCGAGCACGACGGCGTCGACATGGTCTCGTTCACCGGGTCCACCGCCGTCGGCCGCTCCATCGCCGCCACCGCCGGGGCCGGGCTGAAGAAGGTCGCCCTGGAGCTGGGCGGCAAGTCAGCCAACGTGATCCTGCCCAGCGCCGACCTGGCCAAGGCGGTCGCGGTGGGCGTCGCCAACGTGATGGCCAACTCCGGCCAGACCTGCAGCGCCTGGACCCGGATGCTGGTCCCCGCCGAGCGGTACGAGGAGGCCGTCGAGCTGGCCGCGGAGGCCGCCGCCAAGTACGGCGACCGGATCGGTCCGCTGGTCAACGCCAAGCAGCAGGCGCGGGTGCGCGGCTACATCGAGAAGGGCGTCGCCGAGGGCGCGCGTCTGGTGGCCGGCGGCGCCGAGGCGCCCGAGGGCAAGGACAAGGGCTTCCACGTCAGCCCCACCGTCTTCGCGGACGTCACCCCCGGCATGACCATCGCCCAGGAGGAGATCTTCGGCCCGGTCCTGTCCGTCCTGAAGTACGAGGACGAGGACGAGGCCGTGCGCATCGCCAACGGCACCGTCTACGGCCTGGCCGGAGCGGTCTGGGCGGGCGACGAGGCCGAGGCGGTCGCCTTCGCCCGCCGCCTGGACACCGGGCAGGTCGACATCAACGGCGGCCGGTTCAACCCGCTGGCACCCTTCGGCGGCTACAAGCACTCCGGCGTGGGCCGCGAGCTCGGCGCGCACGGGCTGACCGAGTTTCTCCAGACCAAGTCCCTCCAGTTCTAGGAGCGTTCGTCCCATGGTTCTCGCAGCCGTGGCGCCCGCGATCGGCGCGCCGCTGGAAGTCACCGAGATCGAACTGCCCGCGACCGGCCCCGGCCAGGTCCGGATCCGGCTCGCCGCCGCCGGGGTGTGCCACTCCGACCTGTCCATCGCCAACGGCACCATGCGGGTGCCGCTGCCGGCCGTCCTCGGGCACGAGGGCGCGGGCACCGTCACGGAGGTGGGGGAGGGCGTCACCCATGTCGCGGTGGGCGACCAGGTGGTGCTCAACTGGTCGCCGTCCTGCGGCAGCTGCCCGTCCTGCGACCTGGGCGAGGTCTGGCTGTGCGCGCGCTCGCTGGACGGCGCGTCCGCCCCGTACGCACGGCGGGCGTCCGACGGGCTGGAGCTGTATCCCGGGCTGAACGTGGCGGCGTTCGCCGAGGAGGCGGTCGTGGCCGCCAACACGGTGCTGCCGCTGCCCGAGGGCATCCCGCTCACCGACGCGGCGCTGCTGGGCTGCGCGGTGCTCACCGGGTACGGCGCCGTGCACCACGCGGCGCGGGTCCGGGAGGGCGAGACGGTCGCGGTCTACGGCGTGGGCGGGGTCGGCCTCGCCACGGTCCAGGCGGCGCGGATCGCCGGGGCGTCGAAGATCGTCGCGGTGGACGTCTCCCCGGCCAAGGAGGAACTGGCGCGGGCGGCGGGCGCGACGGACTACGTGGTCGCCTCGGAGCAGACCGCGCGCGAGATCCGCGGGCTCACCGGCAAGCAGGGCGTCGACGTCGCCGTCGAGTGCGTGGGGCGGGCGGTCACCATCCGCACGGCCTGGGAGTCCACGCGGCGGGGCGGCCGCACGACGGTGGTCGGCATCGGGGGGAAGGACCAGCAGGTCTCCTTCAACGCGCTGGAGATCTTCCACTGGGGGCGGACGCTGTCCGGGTGCGTGTACGGGAACTCCGACCCGGCGCGGGACCTGCCGGTGCTGGCGTCGCACGTCCGGGAGGGCCGCCTCGACCTCGGCATGCTGGTCACCGACCGCATCGATCTCGCGGACATCCCCGCCGCGTTCGACAACATGACCGCCGGCAAGGGCGGCCGCGCGCTGGTCGTCTTCTGACCCCACCCCGGCCGCCCCAGCGGCATGATGGCCCGCGGGGCGACCCTGCCACGAGCCGGTAGGAGCGTCCCTGCGGGCGGCTGGGCCGCCCAGGGGGCGGCACGGGCGGCCGCAGGCGGTGCCGTGCACACGTCGCGGTTCGCTCCGCAGGGGCCGAGCCCCCTCTCCGGGGACGCGGGCGGAGGGGCGAGCCCCCCGTGTCACAGGGGTCGGGCGCGGCGGCGCGCCCCGCGGCGGGAGACGGCCACGCCCGCCAGGCAGAGCGCGCCGCCCACCAGGGTGAGGGCCCCCGGCACCTCGCCGAGGAACACCCACGACATCGCCACGACCAGCGCGGGAACCGCGTACGTCGTCGCCCCCATCCGGCTCGCCGTCGTCCGCGCCAGCGCGTACGCCCACGTCGTGAAGGCGAGCGCGGTCGGGAAGACGCCCAGGTACACCATGTTCAGCGTCGCCGACACCGGCGCGGACGCCGCCTGGGACACCAGCTGCCCCGCGAACGGCAGGCACGCCACCGCCCCGATCGCACACCCGAACGTCGTCACCTGCAGCGCGCTCCCGTGCGCCAGCGCCGGCTTCTGCGCGATCACCCCGCCCGCGTACGCCACCGCGGCGAGCAGGCACAGCACCACCCCCAGCACCGACGCCCCACCGCCGTCGGACATGGACAGCCCCACCGTCACCGCGCCCGCGAACGACACCGCCATGCCGGCCAGCAGCCGCGGCGGCATCGCGTCGCCCAGCAGCCGCACGCCCAGCAGCGCGATCAGCAGCGGCCCGGTGTTGACGACGAGCGCCGCCGTGCCCGCGTCCACCAGCTGTTCGCCCCAGTTGAGGACGACCATGTAGAAGCCGAACCAGAGCAGCCCCGAGACGAGGATGCCGCGCCACGCCTCCCGCGGCGGCAGGCCCTCCCGGCGTATCAGCAGGATCACGCCCAGCGTCAGGGCCCCGGACAGGAGGCGCCCCAGCGCCAGCGCGCCGGGGGAGTACTCCTCGCCCGCGGCGCGGATGGAGACGAAGGCGGAGGCCCACAGCACCACGGTCACCGCGGCCGCTCCGGCGGCCAGGAGCTCGGTGCGCCGGGCGGGCACGGAAACAGTTG
Organism: Streptomyces sp. NPDC047130; assembly: GCF_040643475.1. Lineage (NCBI taxonomy): Bacteria > Bacillati > Actinomycetota > Actinomycetes > Kitasatosporales > Streptomycetaceae > Streptomyces > Streptomyces sp. NPDC047130. The sequence goes on from NZ_JBEYUK010000021.1 coordinate 75,134, forward strand.
TCATGCGCGCGAGCCTAGGCGGCGGCCGGCGGGCGCCGCGCGGCATTAAGGGCCCGGCAGGGGGCGGCATCACGGGCTCGGCATGGCGTCAGGACGCCGCGCACACGGCGCCAGGACGCGGCGCACACGGCACCGGGACGCGGCGCACACGGCACCGGGACGCGGCGCACACGGCACCGGGACGCGGCGCACACGGCACCGGGACGCGGCGCACGGCGTCAGGACTCGGCGGCGGGCAGCTCCGCGAACTGCCGCTCCAGCCCGTCCAGCAGGGCCCGCAGCCCCGTCTCGAAGGCGCGGTCGTCGATGCGTTCCTGCCGCCCGGCCAGCAGGTGCGCCTGGCCGAGGTGCGGGTAGTCCGCCGGGTCGTAGGCGGTCTCGTCGCCCACGAAGCCGCCGGCGAAGGACCCCAGCGCCGAGCCCATGATGAAGTACCGCATCAGCGCGCCGATCGAGGTCGCCTGGGCCGGCGGCCAGCCCGCCGCGACCATCGCCCCGTACACCGCGTCGGCCAGCCGCAGCGCAGCCGGACGGCGGCCGGGGCCGTGGGCCAGCACCGGGACGATGTTCGGGTGCCGTCGCAGCGCGGCGCGGTAGGAGAGCGCCCAGTCGTGCAGCGCGGTCCGCCAGAAGGTGCCGTCCTCGAACATCGACAGGTCGACCTGCGCGCTCACCGAGTCGGCCACCGCCTCCAGGAGCTGGTCCCGGCTGCGGAAGTGGTTGTACAGCGACGGCCCGCTGACGCCCAGCTCCGCGGCGAGCCGCCGCGTGGAGAGCGCGGCCAGGCCCTCGGCGTCGATCAGGGACAGGGCCGCCTCGACGATCCGTCCGGTGGAGAGCAGGGGCGTGCGCGGGCGTGGCATGGCCCACATGGTAGAGCCTCGACCGATTAAACTAGCAGTGCTAATTTAACCCCGACGACGACACAGGACATCGACCGACCGTGGGGTGGCGCACCGTGAATCTGGGGCTCAGCGAGGAGCAGACGGCCGTACAGGAGCTCGCCCGGGACTTCGTGGCACGCGAGATCACGCCGAACGTGGTCGCCTGGGACCGCGCCGAGCAGGTGGACCGCTCCATCGTGAAGAAGCTGGGCGAGGTCGGCTTCCTGGGGCTGACCATCGACGAGGAGTACGGCGGCTCCGGCGGCGACCACCTGTCGTACTGCCTGGTCACCGAGGAACTGGGACGCGGCGACTCCTCGGTGCGCGGCATCGTCTCGGTCTCGCTGGGCCTGGTCACCAAGACCCTGCAGAGCTGGGGCACCGAGGAGCAGAAGCGGGCGTGGCTGCCCCGGCTGACCTCCGGCGAGGCGCTCGGCTGCTTCGGCCTCACCGAGCCCGGCACCGGCTCGGACGCCGGCAACCTCGCCACCCGCGCGGTGCGCGACGGCGACGACTACGTCATCAACGGCACCAAGATGTTCATCACCAACGGGACCTGGGCCGACGTGGCGATCGTCTTCGCCCGCTCCAGCGATGCCCCCGGCCACAAGGGCGTCTCCGCCTTCCTGGTGCCCACCGACACCCCCGGGCTGACCCGCAACACCATCCACGGCAAGCTGGGCCTGCGCGGCCAGGCCACCGCCGAACTGGTGCTGGAGGACGTGCGGGTGCCCGCCTCCGCCCTGCTGGGCCCCGAGGGCAAGGGCTTCACCATCGCCATGTCGACCCTGGCGAAGGGCCGCATGTCGGTCGCCGCCGGCTGCGTCGGCATCGCCCAGGCCGCGCTGGACTGCGCGGTCGAGTACGCGGGCCAGCGCGAGCAGTTCGGGAGGACCATCGCCCACCACCAGCTCGTGCAGGAACTCCTCGCCGACATCGCGCTGGACGTGGACGCCGCCCGGCTGCTGGTCTGGCGGGTGGCCGACCTGATCGACCGCGGGCTGCCGTTCGCCGTGGAGGCGTCCAAGGCCAAGCTGTTCGCCTCCGAGGCGGCCGTGCGCTGCGCCAACAACGCGCTCCAGGTCTTCGGCGGCTACGGGTTCATCGACGAGTACCCGGCCGGCAAGCTGCTCCGCGACGCCCGCGTGATGACCCTCTACGAGGGCACCAGCCAGATCCAGAAGCTGCTCATCGGCCGCGCCCTGACGGGGGTCTCGGCCTTCTGAGCCCTCGGACCCGCGGGCGCGGCGATGAGTACGCCGCACCCGCGGGGTCTGAGTATCCGGGCGGATGCGGCGCGCGCCGCGTCCGCCCGATGCTGCTGCCATGACCGAAACGCCTGTCAAGCAGCAGAGCACCGCGGCCTTCTACGGCCAGGCGGTGGCGTCCTTCGTCGTCGCCCTGGGGGCGACCTGTACCGGCATCCTGCGGATGGAGGCGAGCGCCTGGGTGCGCGGCTTCTTCGCCGTCTCCGTCCTCTACCTCGTGACCTCCAGCTTCACGCTGGCCAAGGTGATCCGGGACCGCCAGGAGGCCGGCACCATCGTCAGCCGGGTCGACCAGGCCCGGCTGGAGAAGATCCTCGCCGAGCACGACCCCTTCCAGAAACTGTGATCCGCCGCTCTAAGCGGTCGCTCAGACTCCGGCGGTATGGTGGTGCCCCGCACGTACGGCGTGCGGTCCGGAGGGTCTCCGTCCAGGGTGGGTAGGGGCGGAGAGCGAGAGAGGCGAGGCGAGCGATGAGTACGGCGGAGGAGACGACGTCCGGGAGCGGCGAGCAGCCCTGGGCCGAGGTCACACCCGAGGCCGCCCGGCGCCTGCTGGTGGCCGCGGTGGACGCGTTCGCCGAGCGGGGCTACCACGCCACCACGACCCGCGACATCGCGGGCCGCGCGGGCATGAGCCCGGCCGCGCTCTACATCCACTACAAGACCAAGGAGGAACTGCTCGCCCGGATCAGCCGGATCGGCCACGAGAAGGCCCTCGCCATCCTGCGCGACGCCGCGGACGGCGAGGGGACCGCGGCCGAGCGGCTCGCCGAGGCGGTCGGCTCCTTCGTGCGCTGGCACGCCGCCCAGCACACCACCGCGCGGGTGGTGCAGTACGAGCTCGAGGCGCTCGGCGAGGACTCGCGCGCCGAGATCGTGGCCCTGCGCAAGCAGGTCGACGGCCAGGTCCGCCGGATCGTCCAGGAGGGCGTGGCCTCGGGCGAGTTCGAGGTGCCGGACGCCCAGGGCGCCACGCTGGCGATCATGTCGCTGTGCATCGACGTGGCCCGGTGGTTCCGGGTGGACGGCCGCTGGACGCCCGACGAGGTCGGCGCGCTCTACGCCGACCTCGTGCTCAACATGGTGGGCGCCAAGCGGTAGGGCGGGCGCCCGCGGGGCTCAGAGGTAGTACCGGGAGACCGACTCGGCGACGCAGACCGGCTTGTCCCCGCCCTCGCGCTCCACGGTGAACGCCAGCGTCACCTGCACACCGCCCTGCACGTCCTCGACGCCGGTGATCCTCCCGGTGGCGCGCAGCCGCGAGCCCACCGGGACGGGGGAGGGGAAGCGCACCTTGTTGGTGCCGTAGTTCACGCCCATCGTCACGCCCTCGACCGAGACGAGCTGCGGGCCGAACAGGGGCAGCAGCGACAGGGTCAGGTAGCCGTGCGCGATGGTGGTCCCGAACGGGCCCCGCGCGGCCTTCTCCGGGTCGACGTGGATCCACTGGTGGTCGCCGGTGGCCTCGGCGAACAGGTCGATGCGCTTCTGGTCGACCTCGACCCAGTCGGTGTACCCGAGCTGCTCGCCCACGGCGGCCTTCAGGTCGTCGGGGGAGGTGAAGATCCTCGGCTCTGCCATGTCGCTGTCCCTGGCCTCTCGCTGTCGGTCGCTGTGTCTAAGCAACTGCTTAGCATGGTCGCGGCCGGGGAAGGTGTCAATGCGCGTGCCGGAGCGGGGGGCGTCCGGTTAGGGTCCGGACGTGCCCCAGATCCCCGTGAAGGTCCAGGAACTCACCGTCGGCCAGCTCTCGGCGCGCAGCGGGGTCGCCGTCTCCGCCCTGCACTTCTACGAGTCCAAGGGGCTCATCAGCAGCCGGCGCACCCCGGGCAACCAGCGGCGCTACAGCCGGGACACCCTGCGCAGGGTGGCGTTCGTCCGCGCCTCGCAGCGGGTGGGCATGCCGCTGGCCGCGATCCGGGACGCGCTGGCGGAACTGCCGGACGGGCGGACGCCGACGCGGGAGGACTGGGCGCGGCTGTCCGAGAGGTGGCGCGCCGAACTCGACGAGCGCATCCGCCGCCTGGAGCGGCTGCGCGACCACCTCACCGACTGCATCGGGTGCGGCTGCCTGTCCCTGACGACGTGCGGGCTGTCCAACCCCGACGACACCGTCGGAGCGAGCCTCACCGGCTCCCGGCTGGCCCCGGAGCCGGGGGCGTGACGGTGCTCCGCCGCCGGGGCGGCGGAGCCGCGCGCCGGGGCGCCCTCCCGCGGCCGTCGGCCGGGGTGGGCGGCCCGCACGTCACGCCGGGACCAGCTGCCGCCTGCCGCGCCGTGCCGTCTCCACCGCCTCCTGGGTGAGCACGGGCAGCGGGACGAGGATCCCGCACCCCTCGCAGACCGGGCCGGACGACGGTTCGTGGTTCATCCCGTGCCGCCAGGCCAGCTCCTCGTCGCCGCAGACCGGGCAGCTCCTCCCCGGCTCCCGTTCCAGGGCGCCGATCAGCCGGCGCAGCACCTCCGGCAGCGGGTCCGAGGGGTGCACCCGCGGGTCGTCGCACCAGGCGACGCCGAACCCGCCCCAGGTCATCCGGTGCCAGTCGTCCACCGACCCCGGCCGGCGCAGTCCGTCGTGCTTCTCCCGCCGCCGGCGCTCCGCGAACGCCGCCTCGTAGGCCAGCCACACCTCCCGGGCCCGCTCCAACTCGGCCACCGCGCCCACCAGTCGGCGCGGGTCGGGGGAGCGGTCCTCGGGTCCGAACCCCCAGGTGACGCAGAGGTGGTCCCAGGTCGCCCGGTGCCCGTAGGGCGCGAACCGCTCCAGGCACTTCCGCAGCGAGTACCGCCGCAGCGCCAGGTCGCACCGCTGGTCCCGCACTTGTCTCGCCAGACTCCGGAATCCCGCCATCGACCGTACCTCCGTCGCACGTGCACCTGAACCCTGACCAACTCGGCGTCGTCGCAAGGACGTCACCGAATAGACGTGCCGTCCGCCCAACCGGCTCCATCGGATCGGCCGAGGTGTGCCATAAGCCGGACGACACACCTATGCGGGTTCCTGTTGACGGCGGGACTATGCGCGACAAGAGGAACAGAACGGGCGGGCCGCACGTCCGTGCGGCCCGCCCGGGCGTCCCAACTCCGGTCAGCGGTACAGCAGGTACCGCGCGCGCGTGGCCCGGAAGGCGGCGAGTTCCTCCCGCCAGCCGCCGACCACCTCCTCCAGCGCGGCGCCCGCGTCGATGCGGGTACGCACGCCGGTGGACCCGGTGAGCTTGTCGATCCAGTTGTCCGGCCGCCACGCGAACTCGCTCCAGGTCGCCCTGGCCGTGATCAGCAGGCCGACGCCGGTGCGCACCGGGTCGAAGGACTCGCGGTCGTGGACGTGCACCTGGACGCCGCCCGCCGTCCGGCCGGAGAACTTGCTGAAGGTGGGGGTGAAGTACGCCTCCCTGAACCGCACGCCGGGCAGGCCGAGTCCGTTGGCGGCCTCGGCCCAGGCCCCGTCGATGCCGGGCGCGCCCAGGAGTTCGAAGGGGCGGGTGGTGCCCCGGCCCTCGGAGAGGTTGGTGCCCTCGAAGAGGCAGGTGCCGGGGTAGACCAGCGCGGTCTCGGGCGTCGGCATGTTGGGGCTCGGCGGCACCCAGGGCAGGCCGGAGGCGTCGTAGAACTCGCTGCGCCGCCAGCCGGTCATCCGCACGGTCTCCAGCTCCACCGGGGAGGCGAGGAACTCCCCGTTGAAGAGCAGCGCCAGCTCCGCCACGGTCATGCCGTGCTGCTGGGAGATCGGCTCGCGGCCCACGAAGGTGGCGAACTGCGGGTGCATGACCGGGCCTTCGGCCGAGCGGCCGGAGACGGGGTTCGGGCGGTCCAGCACCACGAACCGCTTGCCGGCCAGCCGGGCGGCCTCCATGCAGTCGTACAGCGTCCAGATGTACGTGTAGAAGCGGGCGCCCGCGTCCTGGATGTCGAAGACGACGGTGTCCACGCCCGAGGCGGTGAAGACGTCCGCCAGCGGCTGCCCGCTCTTCAGGTAGGTGTCGTAGACGGGCAGTCCGGTGGCGGGGTCCTCGTAGAAGCCCTCCGAGCCGCCCGCCTGCGCGGTGCCCCGGAAGCCGTGCTCGGGGCCGAAGACCGCCGTCAGGTCGACCCGGTCGTCGGCGTGCATCACGTCGACGATGTGCCGGGCGTCGCGGGTGACACCGGTCGGGTTGGTGACCACGCCGACCTTCTCGCCGTCCAGCAGCGCGTAGCCGTCCGCGGCGAGGCGCTCGAAACCCGTCCGCAGCGGACGCCCGCCCGACGGCGGGGTGGCGGCGACCGGCGGGCCCGACGGCTCGGCCGCCTGCGCGACACCGGCCGCGGTGACGGACAGGGCGCCGGTGGCGGCGGTGAGCAGGCCTCGTCTGGACAGTCTCATGGTGCGTGACCTCCGGGGGAGCACGGGTGGTGCCTGGCGGGTTTCCTCGCTTCGGGTGGTGCTCCGGCGTCCTGCGGGGCGGCCGGTGCCGTGTGTCATGCCCACGCGAGGGGTGATCCACCCCCGGGGCCCGCGGGCGATCCCCGAACGGCCCCGTGCAGACCCCTTCCGTGCGACATACCGACCGGTTAGTCTGACGCCGCAGTCAGCGGTGACAGATCCGTGTCACGTCGTGTCGAAGGAGACCGATGGTGGAAGCCGTGCAGGATGCCCGTGTCGTCGTGACCGGGGCGGGAGGCGGCATCGGAGCCGCGATGGCCAGGCGTTTCGTCGCCGAGGGGGCCCGGGTCGTGGTCAACGACCTTGATGCCGGGAAGGCCGAGGCCGTGGCCCGGGAGATCGGCGCCACCGCCGTTCCCGGCGACGCCTCGGAGATCGTCGACCCGGCGCGGGAGGCCCTCGGCGGGCGGATCGACGTCTTCTGCGCCAACGCCGGCATCGCGGGCAGCGACGGCAGCTTCACCCCCGACGACCGGGCCTGGGAACGCGCCTGGGACGTCAACGTGATGGCGCACGTACGCGCCGCCCGCGCCCTCGTCCCGGAGTGGCTGGAACGCGGCGAGGGCCGCTTCGTGGCCACCGTCTCCGCGGCCGGGCTGCTCACCATGATCGGCGCCGCGCCCTACAGCGCCACCAAGCACGCCGCCTACGCCCACGCGGAATGGCTCTCGCTCACCTACCGCCACCACGGGATCAAGGTGCACGCCATCTGCCCCCAGGGCGTGCGCACCGACATGCTGGCCGGCTCCGGCAGCGCGGGCGACCTGGTCCTCGCCCCCACCGCGATCGAGCCCGAGGACGTCGCCGACGCCCTCTTCAAGGGCATCGCGGAGGACCGCTTCCTCATCCTCCCGCACCCGGAGGTCGCCGGGTACTACGCGGCCAGGGCGGCCGACCCGGAGCGCTGGCTGACGCACATGAACCGTCTGCACCAGAAGTGGGAGAGCACCCGATGAGCACCGAATCCCGGTACGCCGCCAAGCCCTGGCTGGCCCTGCTGACCGACGCGCAGAAGGCGCCCATCACGCCTCCGGCCAGCGCCGTGCACGCCCTGGACCGGGCCCTGGCCTCCCGCGCGGACGAGACGTACCTGGCCTACTTCGACGGACGGCTGACCTACCGCGAGGTCGACGCCCTCAGCGACTCGGTGGCCGGCCGCCTGGCCGCCCGCGGCGTCGCCAAGGGCGACCGGATCGCCGTGATGCTGCAGAACTCCCCGGCCTTCGTGCTCGCCGTGCTCGGCGCCTGGAAGGCCGGCGCGATCGTGCTGCCGGTGAACCCGATGTACAAGACCGGCGAGGTCAAGCACGTCCTCACCGACGGTGAGGTCAAGGCCCTGATCTGCTCCGACCGCGCCTGGGAGGCCTACCTGCGGGACGCCGCCGACGGCACGCCCGTCGCGTTCGCCCTGACCGCCTGCGAGCTGGACTTCCAGAGCCGCGGCGACGAGCGCGTGCTGAACTTCGAGCGCCTCCCCGTCGCCGGGGACGCCGAGGACCTCACCGAGGCCGCCCGGGCCGGCCACGCCGCCCCGGAGGACCGCGAGCTCGCCCCCGACGACATCGCCCTCATCAGCTACACCTCGGGCACCAGCGGCACGCCCAAGGGCGCCACCAACACGCACGGCAACCTCATGTTCAACGCCGAGCGCCAGGCCACCGGCCTGGGCCTGCCGGACAACGCGGCCTACTTCGCGCTCGCCCCGCTGTTCCACATCACCGGCATGGTCTGCCAGTTCCTCGCCTCGCTGAACAGCGCCGGCAGCCTGATCCTCGCCTACCGCTTCGACGCCGGCGTGGTCCTGGACGCCTTCGCCGAGCACCGCCCGGCCTACACCGTCGGCCCGTCCACCGCCTACATGGCGCTGGCCGCCCACCCGGCCGTCGGCCGCGACCACTTCTCCTCCTTCGCGCAGATATCCTCCGGCGGCGCCCCGCTGCCGCCCGCGCTGGTGGACAAGATCGAGGCCACCCTCGGCATCTACATCCAGAACGGCTACGGCCTCACCGAGTGCAGCGCCCCCTGCGCCTCGGTCATCGGCGACCTGCGCGCCCCCGTCGACGAGGCCTCCGGCACCCTCGCGGTCGGCATCCCCGGCCCCGACACCGTCGTCCGGATCCTCGACGACAAGGGCGACGAGGTGCCCTTCGGCGAGCCCGGCGAGATCGTGGTCAAGGGCCCGCAGGTGGTCCCCGGCTACTGGCGCCGCCCCGAGGCCACCGCCGAGACCTTCCCCGGCGGAGAACTGCGCACCGGCGACATCGGCTTCATGGACGAGCAGGGCTGGCTCTACGTCGTCGACCGCAAGAAGGACATGATCAACGCCTCCGGCTTCAAGGTGTGGCCGCGCGAGGTCGAGGACGTGCTCTACACCCACCCCGCGGTCCGCGAGGCGGCCGTGGTCGGCGTACCCGACGGCTACCGGGGCGAGACCGTCAAGGCCTACATCGCGCTGCGCCCGGGCGCGGAGGCCACCGGCGAGGAACTCGCCGCATACTGCAAGGAGCGGCTGGCCGCGTACAAGTATCCGCGGCTGGTGGAGATCCTGCCCGACCTGCCCAAGACGGCGACTGGCAAGATCCTCCGCAGGGAACTGCGCGCGACCAGGTAGTCCCCCGCATCGGCACGACAGGAAGAACCGGAAGGACAGGTGGCGGCACGATGGCCAGGACGACGGACGGAGAGGGCACGCCCGTTCCCCAGCGGCTGCTGGCCGCCGCCACCCGTCTCTTCGCGGAGCGCGGGTACGACCGCACCTCCGTGCAGGAGATCGTGGAGGCCGCGGGGGTCACCAAGGGCGCGCTGTACCACTACTTCGGCTCCAAGGAGGACCTCCTCCACGAGGTCTACGCCCGCGTGCTGCGGCTCCAGCAGGACCGGCTCGACCACTTCGCCCGGCTCGACGCGCCGGTGGACGAACGGCTGCGGGGCGCGGCCGCGGACGTGGTGGTCACCACCATCGAGAACCTCGACGACGCGTCGATCTTCTTCCAGTCGATCCACCACCTCAGCCCCGAGAAGAACAAGCAGGTGCGGGCCGAGCGGCGCCGCTACCACGAGCAGTTCAAGGGGCTCATCGAGGAGGGCCAGGAGTCGGGCGTCTTCTCGAGCGCCACGCCGGCCAGCCTGGTGGTCGACTACCACTTCGGGTCGATCCACCACCTGTCGACCTGGTACCGCCCCAACGGCCCGCTGAGCCCCCGCCAGGTCGCCGACCACCTGGCCGACCTGCTGCTGCGGGCCCTGCGGCCCTGACGGACACGCGACGGCGGGGGCGGGACGGGTCTGCCGGCCCGTCCCGCCCCCGCCGTCGTGCCGCTACAGGTACTTCTTCAGCTCGCGCCGCGCCAGCGACCGCTGGTGGACCTCGTCCGGGCCGTCGGCCAGCCGGAGCGTGCGCGCCCCGGCGTACAGCTCGGCCAGCGGGAAGTCCTGCGACACGCCGCCCGCGCCGTACAGCTGGATGGCCTGGTCGAGGATGCCGCACACCGTCCGCGGGGTGGCGATCTTGATCGCCTGGATCTCGGTGTGGGCGCCCTTGTTGCCCACCGTGTCCATCATCCAGGCCGTCTTCAGCACCAGCAGCCGCAACTGCTCCACCGCCACCCGGGCGTCGGCGATCCAGTTCTGCACCACGCCCTGCTGCGCCAGCGGCTTGCCGAAGGCGGTCCGCGACACCGCGCGGCGGCACATCAGCTCGATGGCCCGCTCGGCCATCCCGATCAGCCGCATGCAGTGGTGGATCCGCCCCGGACCCAGCCGCGCCTGGGCGATGGCGAAACCGCCGCCCTCCTCGCCGACCAGGTTCGACACCGGCACCCGGACGTCCTCGAAGACGACCTCGGCGTGGCCGCCGTGGTACTCGTCGCCGTAGCCGAACACCGTCATGGCCCGCTCGACCCGCAGCCCCGGGGTGTCCCGCGGGACCAGCACCATCGACTGCTGCCGCCGGATGTCGGACCCCTCGGGGTCCGTCTTGCCCATCACGATGAAGATCTGGCACGCCGGGTTCATCGCCCCGGAGATGTACCACTTGCGGCCGTTGATCACGTACTCGTCGCCCACCCGCTCGATCCGGGTGGTGATGTTGGTGGCGTCGGAGGAGGCCACCTCCGGCTCGGTCATCGCGAAGGCGGACCGGATCTCACCGGCCAGCAGCGGCTCCAGCCACTGCTTCTTCTGCTCCTCGGTGGCGAACTGGGTCAGCAGCTCCATGTTGCCGGTGTCGGGCGCGGCGCAGTTCAGCGCGTCCGGGGCGATCTGCGGGGAGCGGCCGGTGATCTCGGCCAGCGGCGCGTACTGGAGGTTGGTCAGACCGGCGCCGTACTCGGCGTCCGGCAGGAACACGTTCCACAGGCCGCGGCGCCGTGCCTCGGCCTGCAGGTCGTGGAGCACCGGCACGTGCTCCCACGGGTCGGCCAGCGCGGCGCGCTGCTCGCGGACCACCGGCTCCGCCGGGTACACGAACTCCTCCATGAACTCGAGGAGGTTGGCACGCAGTTCCTCGGTGCGCGCGTCGAACGCGAAATCCATGATCAGCCTTCCTGCAGAGTGGTGAGGCCGTGCTCGATGAAGACGGGAACCAGGTCGCCGATGCGGTCGAAACCCCCGCCGACGGTCTGGCCGAGCGTGTACCGGTAGTGGATGCCCTCGAGGATCACCGCGAGCTTGAACCAGGCGAAGGCGGTGTACCAGGAGACGCCCGAGACGTCACGGCCGGAGCGGGCGGCGTACCGCTCGATCAGCTCGGCCGGCGCGGGGTGGCCCGCGGCCTCGGCGGTGGTGGAGACGGGGGAGCCCGGCAGGCCGTGCGGGGTGCTGTACATGACCAGCAGCCCCAGGTCGGTGAGCGGGTCGCCGAGGGTGGACATCTCCCAGTCCAGGACGGCCTTGATCCGGTCGTCGTCGCCGATCAGCACGTTGTCCAGGCGGTAGTCGCCGTGCACGACCGTGGGCGCGGGGGAGTCGGGCAGCTCGCGGCCGAGGCCGGCGTGCAGCTCGTCGATGCCGGCGAGGTCGCGGCTGCGGGAGGCCGCCAGCTGCTTGGACCAGCGGCGCAGCTGACGTTCCAGGAAGCCCTCGGGGCGGCCGAAGTCGTCCAGCCCGATCGCTGCGGGCTCCAGCGAGTGCAGTTCGACCAGGGTGTCGACCAGCCCCAGCACCGCCTCACGGGTCCGCTCCTGGCCGAGCGGCGCGAGCTGCTCGGCGGTCCGGTAGGGCGTGCCGGCCACGAACTCCATCACGTAGAACGGCGCGCCCAGCACCTCCTCGTCCTCGCAGAGCAGCACCGGCGTGGGCACCGGCACCGGCGTCGGGTGCAGGGCGCTGATCACCCGGTGCTCGCGCCGCATGTCGTGCGCGGTGGCCAGCACGTGGCCCAGCGGCGGGCGGCGGACCACCCAGCGGCCGGTGCCGTCGGTGACGTGGTACGTGAGGTTGGACCGGCCGCCCTCGATCAGGCGCGCGGACAGCTCGCCCCGCAGCAGGCCGGGCCGCTCACGGTCCAGCAGTTCACGCAGCCGGTCCAGGTCGAGGCCTGGTGGGTGGTCGGGGCGGCTCATTGATCCAGCTCCTTCGGGTGACGACGAAGACACCAGATCATGATGCCGACCGGTCGGTATGCAGTCCAGAGCCAGAACCGAACGTGACGGGAACAACCTTGGCCCTCCGCGCAGCCCACGGCTAGGGCGCGAGCACGTCCAGCTCGCGGAGGGCGCCGACGGTGATCTCGCGGGTGAGCCGCTCCGCCTCCGCGGCGTCGCCCTCGCGGACCGCCTCCGCCACCTTCACGTGGAGGGTCACGGCGGCCGGGTCGGGGTCCTCGAACATCACCTCGTGGCGGGTCCGGCCGGCCAGGACCTCGGCCACCACGTCCCCGAGCCGGGCGAACATCTCGTTGCCCGAGGCGGACAGGATCACCCGGTGGAAGGCCACGTCGTGCACCAGGTACTCCTCCAGCCGGCGGCCGCGCGAGGTGGCCACCATGCCCAGCGCGCACCGGGTCAGCTCCGCGCACGCCTCCGGCGAGGCGTGGGTCGCGGCCAGCCCGGCCGCGACCGGCTCCACCGCCGACCGCAGCACCGTGAGGGAGCGGAGCTGGCGCGCGCGGCCGGCGCCGGCCAGCCGCCAGCGGATGACCTGCGGGTCGTAGACGTTCCACTCCTCGATCGGCAGCACCGTGACGCCGACCCGGCGGCGGGAGGCGACCAGCCGCATGGACTCCAGCACCCGCACCGCCTCGCGCATCACCGAGCGGGAGACACCGAAGCGCTGGGCGAGCTCGTCGGTGCGCAGCACGCTCCCGGGCGGGTATTCGCCGGCGGTGATGGCAGGCCCCAGACGGAGGAGGACCTGTGCGTGCAGCCCTCGGGCCTGGTCGGTCATGAGATCAGGGTATGGGATGCCACACATGTCAAAAGTCAGACTTTTTATGGTCCAGGGCTTGAATTTGTCACATCACTTGGGTTTCAGTGTCCCCCGACAACCAGAAGTCGACGAAGACTGCGAGAACGCCATGGCCCCCACACCCACCCAGTCCGCCCCACCGGTCGTGGTGGTCATGGGGGTCGCGGGGACCGGCAAGACCACGGTCGGCCGCCTCCTCGCCGAGCGTCTCGGGGTCCCCTACGCCGAGGGCGACGAGTTCCACCCGCCCGCCAACATCGCCAAGATGTCGGCCGGCACCCCCCTCGACGACGAGGACCGCGCCCCCTGGCTCGACCTGATCGGCGCCTGGGCCCACGAGCGCCGGTTGACCGGCGGCGTGGTCAGCTGCTCGGCGCTCAAGCGCGTCTACCGCGACCGCCTGCGGGCGGCCGCGCCCGGGCTGTTCTTCGTCCACCTCAGCGGCGAGCGTGACCTGATCGAGCGACGCATGACCGCCCGCAAGGGCCACTTCATGCCCCGCTCGCTGCTGGACTCGCAGTTCGCCGCCCTCGAGCCGCTCGCGGCGGACGAGACCGGTGTCGTCGTCGACCTCTCCGGGACCCCGGACGAGATCGCGGCGACGGCCGGGACCGCGCTGCGCGAACGCCTCTGACCCACCCCTGCCCCTGGATTTCCCCCACCTCCCCCCCGCCCCCACTCCGCACCCCCACCTCTCCCCCCAACCCCCACGCACCCCCGCAAGGAACCACCGTGACCAGACTCAGCGTCGAGACCCTGGCGGCGGACACCGTCGCGCCGATCACCTCGGCCGGCCACGCCCACCTGGGCCTCGCCGTGCTCGCGGGCATCGCCGTCATCGTCGTGCTCATCACCAAGTTCAAGCTGCACGCCTTCCTGGCGCTGACCGTCGGCTCGCTGGCCCTCGGCGTCTTCGCGGGCGCGCCGCTGGACAAGACCATCGCCAGCTTCACGACGGGTCTGGGCTCCACCGTCTCCGGCGTCGGCGTGCTGATCGCGCTGGGCGCCATCCTCGGCAAGCTGCTCGCGGACTCCGGCGGCGCCGACCGGATCGTCGACACCATCCTGGCCAGGGCCAAGGGCCGGGCCATGCCCTGGGCGATGGTGCTGATCGCCTCGGTGATCGGTCTGCCGCTGTTCTTCGAGGTCGGCGTGGTGCTGCTGATCCCGGTGGTGCTGATGGTCGCCCGCCGCGGCAACTACTCGCTGATGCGGATCGGCATCCCCGCCCTCGCCGGTCTCTCCGTGATGCACGGTCTGATCCCGCCGCACCCCGGTCCGCTGGCCGCCATCGACGCCGTCGACGCCGACCTCGGCCTCACCCTGGCCCTCGGCCTCGTCGTCGCCATCCCCACGGTGATCGTCGCCGGCCCGCTCTTCGCCCGCTACGCCGCCCGCTGGGTGGACGTTCCCGCCCCCGAGCGGATGATCCCCGCCGTGGACGAGGACCAGGACCCGGCGAAGCGCCCGGGCTTCGTCCCGACCCTGGCCACCATGCTGCTGCCGGTCGTGCTGATGCTCGCCAAGGCGCTGGTCGACATCGTGATCGACGACCCGGAGAACTCCGTCCAGCGGGTCTTCGACGTCGTCGGCTCGCCGATGATCGCCCTCCTGGCCGCCGTGATCGTCGGCCTCTTCACGCTGGGCCGCGCGGCCGGGTTCACCAAGGAGCGCCTGTCCGCCACGGTGGAGAAGTCCCTCGCCCCGATCGCCGGCATCCTGCTGATCGTCGGCGCCGGCGGCGGCTTCAAGCAGACGCTGATCGACTCCGGCGTCGGGCAGATGATCCTGGACATCTCCGAGAACTGGTCGATCCCGGCGCTGCTGCTGGCCTGGCTCATCGCCGTGGTGATCCGTCTGGCCACCGGCTCGGCGACGGTCGCCACCATCTCCGCGGCCGGCCTGGTCGCCCCGCTGGCGGCCGGCATGTCCCCGGCGGAGACGGCGCTGCTGGTGCTGGCGATCGGCGCGGGCTCGGTCTTCTTCAGCCACGTCAACGACGCCGGGTTCTGGCTGGTCAAGGAGTACTTCGGCCTCTCCGTCGGCCAGACGATCAAGACCTGGTCGGTGATGGAGACGGTGATCTCCGTGGTCGGCGGCGCCACCGTCCTGCTGCTCTCGTTGTTCGTGTAGCGAGCGACGTTCCCGCGGCGACGTCCCTGCGACGTGCCCGCAGCGACGCAGCGCCGCAGTAACGCGGCGCCGCGGCGCTCCTCCTGGCCGCCCGCGGCCCCGGGTGATCGACCTCCCGGGGCCGCGGGCTTCCGCGTGCCCGGCCGCGCTGCGGTTGGATGGGCGCATGACTGCATCCGAGTCCTCGCACGCGGCGCGCTCCGCGGAGGAGATCCTGGACATCGTCGACGAGCACGACCGCGTCGTCGGGCAGCTCCCGCGCGGGGAGGTCTACGGGCAGGGGCTGCGGCACCGGTGCGTCTTCGTGGAGGCGCGGGACGCCTCCGGCCGGGTCTTCGTCCACCGCAGGACCGCGACCAAGCTGGTCTTCCCCTCCCTGTACGACACCTTCGTCGGCGGCGTGGTCGGCGCGGGGGAGTCCTACGACGCGGCGGCCCTCCGCGAGGCGGAGGAGGAGCTGGGAGTGGCCGGGCTGCCGCGTCCCGAGTTCCTCTTCAAGTTCCTCTACGACGACGGCGCGGGCCGCAGCTGGTGGTCGGCCGTCTACCAGGTGCGGTGCGAGTCGCCGGTGCGGCCCCAGCCGGAGGAGGTCGCCTGGCACGGGTTCCTCACGGACGAGGAGATCGAGGCCCGCCTGGACAGCTGGGAGTGGGTGCCCGACGGTCTGGCCGCCCTGCACCGCCTGAGGGAGCTGCGCCGCCGCGCCTGAGCGGTGGGCGGTCGGCGGCGCGGTCGCACGGACGCGGCCGGGTGGCCGCGGAGGCGCTCAGTCCTGGACGTCGCCGTCGACGTACAGCCACGCCCCCGAGCCGGGCTCGCGCTCGAAGCGGCTGTGCTCCGTCAGGGCGCCGCCCCGGTAGGAG
Organism: Streptomyces sp. NPDC047130; assembly: GCF_040643475.1. NCBI lineage: Bacteria > Bacillati > Actinomycetota > Actinomycetes > Kitasatosporales > Streptomycetaceae > Streptomyces > Streptomyces sp. NPDC047130. The sequence continues at coordinate 91,110 of NZ_JBEYUK010000021.1, forward strand.
GCGCGGAAGGTCACCGTGCCGGTGGTGTGGAAGGCCGAGCCGCCCTCCGCGGTCAGCACCTCCAGCCCGGTCCAGCGGGTCCGGGGGTCCAGGTCGAGCTCCGCGGGGCGGGTCCGCGGATGCCAGGTCCGCAGCAGGTACGCGGCGTCCAGCCGCACGAAGGCGCTGTACCGGGAGCGCATCAGCTGCTCCGCCGTGGCGGCCCGGGAGGAACCCGAGTGGAACCGCCCGCAGCAGGCGTCGTACGGCTGGGGCAGCCCGCAGGGGCAGGAACGCGCGGTGACCATGCGGCCATTGTGCCCCGCCGCCGGGCGACCGCCGTCGCCCGCCCCGTCACCGTTCCGGCCCCGCCCCCTCGTCCCCTCCTCCGCCCCGGCCCCGCCCCGTCCCTCGTCCCGACCCCGCCCCGGCCGTCGTCAGGCGAACTCGGGCGCGGGCGCCGCCGGGCCGCCCAGGGCGTCGCGCATCTCCGGGGCAGGCATCCGCAGACTGACCATGCGCCGCCAGCCCCCGGCCCGCTCGACCGCGTACATCGCCCGGATCCCGGCGGTCAGCGCCGCCGACCGGGCGCGGGACCAGCCGAGGATCCGGCCCATGCGCGCCATCACCGCCACGCTCACGTCCCGGTGGACGGCGATCTCGGCGAGGGCGCACTCGCGCAGCGTCCGCCGGATCAGCGGCCCGTACCCGGCCGCCGCCAGCCGCAGCAGTTCCTCGTGGCAGTAGGCCAGGTGGTTGTCCTCGTCCGCCGAGATCATCCGCACCGCCCGCCCGATGTCCGGGTGGTCCCCGAAGTACAGGCGGAGCATCCGCATCTGCTCCGAGGCCCGCTGCTCGGTGACCCGGCTGTGGGCGAGGTACGTCACGATGTCCCGCACCGTCAGCCGCTCCTCGCGGCGCAGCCTGTCGTGCGGGAGGCCGATGCCGTTGCGCTCCAGGAGCATCGTGTAGTCGACCTCCGGCGGGACCTCCACCGGCTCCAGGCCGCGCTTGCGCATCAGGGCGCCGAAGATCCGCCCGTGCTTGTCCTCGTCCGCGCCGTGCCGGGCGATCCGCGGCGCCATGGCCCGCTCCTCGTCCGGCACCAGCGCCGCGATCCTGGCGTTCTCCCAGCCGCCCTGCGCCTCGCCGCCCGCGGCGACGGAGCAGAACAGCCGGAACGCCTCGTCGTTGTCGAAGATCTCCTGGAACAGACTGCTGGCCGTCAGCATCGGGCACCACCCCTTCGGGGACACGGACGCGGCCCCCCGGAGACCGAGTCAACGGCCGCACGCAGGGCCCCGCAACAGCTCCGCCCGGCCGCTGGGCCGATCGACGGACGACCGGACCGGTCCGGCGCCGCACGTAACCCGCGGCCGGCGGGCGCGTTGTTCCCCATGACGGCCGTGGCGGGGAGGACCCCCGAGCCCCCACCACGGCCGCAGAGCTTCCGGTGGGCCCGCCCCGCGGTGCGTCCGCGCGCCGCACGTCGGCCTCCGCGGCCGGGCCTCCGGGCGGGTGCGGGGCGGTGCCGGCCGCCCCGCGCTCCCGGTCAGGCCAGGTCGGCGCGCTCCAGCGCCTCCATGCCGGCCCGCAGCGCGGTGATCCGCTCCTCCAGGGTGAACCCGGCCGGGGCCAGCGTCAGCGTGGTGACACCCGCCGCCGCGTAGGCCTGCATCCGGTCCGCGATCCGGTCCACCGAACCCAGCAGCGTCGTGCTGTCGATCAGGTCCTGCGGAACCGCCGCGGCGGCCCCGTCCTTGTCCCCGGCCAGGTACTTGTCCTGGATCTCGGCGGCGGCCTGCTCGTAGCCCATGCGCTGGGCCAGCTGGTTGTAGAAGTTCTGCTTCCGGCTGCCCATGCCGCCCACGTACAGCGCCGTGTAGGGGCGGAAGGCGTCGGCCAGCGTGGAGACGTCCTTGTCCTCGCCGACGGCCAGCGGCACGGTCGGGACGATGTCGAAGCCGTCGAGCGTCCTGCCCGCCTTCTCGCGGCCGGCGCGGATGTGCCGGACCGCCGTCTCCTCGAGGTGTTCGGCCGAGGGGAAGATCAGCAGGGCGCCGTCGGCGATCTCGCCGGTCTGCTCCAGGTTCTTCGGGCCGATCGCCGCGATGTAGACCGGGATGTGCTCACGCTCCGGGTGCACGGTCAGCTTGAGCGGCTTGCCCGGGCCGCCCGGCAGCGGCAGCGTCCAGTGCTGGCCCTCGTACGACAGCCGCTCGCGGGTCATCGCCTTGCGGACGATCTCCACGTACTCCCGGGTGCGGGCGAGCGGCTTGTCGAACTTGACGCCGTACCAGCCCTCGGAGACCTGCGGGCCGGAGACGCCCAGACCCAGCCGGAACCGGCCGCCGGAGAGCGAGTCCAGGGTCGCGGCGGTCATCGCCGTCATCGCCGGCTGACGCGCCGGGATCTGGAAGATCGCCGAACCCACGTCGATCCGCTCGGTCTGGGCCGCCACCCAGCTGAGCACCGTCGCGGCGTCGGAGCCGTAGGCCTCCGCGGCCCAGCAGACGGAGTAACCCAGGCGGTCGGCCTCCTTGGCCACCTCCAGGTTGTCCGAGTCCATTCCGGCGCCCCAGTAGCCGAGGTTGATCCCGAGCCGCATGCCGCTCCCCTTACTGATCAGTAACGTCGCTGTCCAGTGGGACCCTAGCGCGCGGAACGCCCGGTGAGGAGCGGGGGAGGGAGCGACACGGGTCACGTCCACGGGTGACCGGCGCGGCTGCCCGTGGATCAGTTGTCCACAGGGTTCCCCGGCACACGAATCCGGCCAGTAATGTGCGCGTTCATGAAGCAGAGGCATCTCGGCCGCACCGGCCTGCGCGTGTCCCGCATCGGACTCGGCACCCTCACCTGGGGCCGGGGCACCGACGAGCACGACGCGGCCGAGCTGTTGAAGACGTTCTGGGAGGCCGGCGGCACCCTCGTCGACACCGCCGACATATACGGCGGCGGGGAGGCCGAATACCTGCTGGGCCGGCTGATGGCCGACCTGGTGCCGCGGGAGGACCTGGTCGTCTCCACCAAGGCGGGCAGCGTGCCCGACCCGGACCGCCGCGTCGACGGCTCCCGCGGTCACCTGCTCGCCGCCCTGGACGCCTCCCTGGCCCGCCTCGGCACCGACCACGTCGACCTCTGGCAGGTCCACGCGTACGACGACTGCACGCCGCTCGAGGAGACCCTCCAGGCCCTGGACATCGCGGTCACCAGCGGGCGGGCCCGCTACGTCGGCGTGTCCAACTTCTGCGGCTGGCAGCTCGCCCGGGCCGCCACCTGGCAGCTCGCCGCGCCCGGCGCGCGGACGGCACTGGCCGGCACCCAGATGGAGTACTCGCTGCTCCAGCGCGGCATCGAGCGCGAGGTGCTGCCCGCCGCCCGGGAGCTGGGCATCGGCCTGCTGCCCTCCTCGCCGCTGGGCCGCGGCGTGCTCACCGGCAAGTACCGCACCGGCACCCCCGCCGACTCGCGCGGCGCCTCGGAACACCTCGCGCCCTTCGTCGCGCCCTACCTGGACGACGACGCCGCGCGCATCGTGGACGCGGTGGCCACCGCCGCCGACGGGCTCGCCGTCACGCCGCTCCAGGTCTCCCTGGCCTGGATCCGGGACCGGCCCGGAGTGACCGCGCCGATCGTCGGGGCGCGCACGTCGCAGCAGCTGGAGGCGGCTCTGTCGGTGGAGACGCTTACGCTACCGGACGAGATCTGCCGGGCCCTCGACGACGTGTCGGCGCCCGTGCACCGCTATCCCGATCACGACTGGAGCACGCTGTGACGACGGACCCCGAGACCACGGAGCAACCCGAGCCGGGGCCGCGGGAGGAGACCACCGCCGGTGCGGAGGACCCGGGCGGGGACGCCGCGGGCACCGACGCCGCGGGCCTCGACGGCGCGGGCGCGGAGGCCGGCTCGGACGGGGGCGGAGCCGACGGCGCCGGCGACCAAAGCGACGGCGAGAGCTCGGACGGTCCCGACGGCGACGGTCCCGATGGCGACGGCGACGGCGACGGTCCCGATGGCGACCGGGACGGTGCCGAGGGCGAGGGCGAGGGCGAGGCCACCGGGACCGCGGAGACGCGGGAGCTGTCCGAGGCGGAGGCCGAACTGCTCGCCCAGAAGCTGGAGCGGGAGCGGATCGAGCGCCGCAAGGCGGCCAAGCAGGGGCCCGTGGAGGCCGGCGCCAAGCTGTCCGGCACCGCCGCCGACCTGCTCGCCGCCGTGCGCGCCGTGGAGAAGGGCGAGAAGCCCGTCTCCGGCGTCTTCAGCGAACCGCCGGCCCCGCGCCGCGCCGCCGTGCCGGAGCCCGCGCGGCGTCCGGTGGCGACCCCGCCGCCCGCCGCCGCGGTCCCCGCGGCCCCGGACCCGGCGTCCGTCGAGGCCGTCCGCGCGGTGCTGGCGGCCGGCGGCGCCCCGGAGGCCCTCGCCCCCGCCGCCGCGACCGTCCTCGGCGAGGGCGCCGACGCGCTGCTGCGCGAGGACCCCTGGCAGCTGCTGCGCGTGGAGGGCGTCCGGCCGGAGCACGCCGACGCCTTCGCCCGCGCCCTGCTGGGCCCCGAGGTGCGCCCCGACGACGAACGACGCGGCCGTGCGCTGACGGTCCGCGTACTGGAGCGCGCCGCCCTCTCCGGCCACACCGCGCTCGAGGCGCCGGCCCTCGCCGCCGCCCTCGCCGCCCAGGGCGTGCCCGACCCCGACGCCGCCCTGCAGAGCGCCGTCGCCGAGGGCGACGTCCTGGTCTTCCAGGACGCCCTGGACGACGCCCCCGCGCCCGCCCACGCCAAGGACGCCGAGGACCCCGAGGGCGGCGAGGCCGAGCGCCCGGTGCGGGTGCTGGTCGGGCTGGAGCGCCTGGCGCTGGCCGAGGAGAGCCTGGCCGACGGCCTGGCCCGCCTGGCCAACACCACGCCCGGCGGCACCACCCCCGGCGGCACCGAGGCCGACTGGGAGGCAGCGGCCGCCCGGCTCGGCGGCTCCGCCGCGGAGCTGGTCCGCGCCGTCGCGGGCCACGCCCTGGTGCTGCACACCGGCGGTGAGGCCGCCCGCGCCGAACCCGCGGCCCTGCTCGCCGCGGCGGCCTCGCTGGGGCTGCGGGTCTGCGCCGTCACCCACACCGCGGACGGACGGCGGCGCCTGCGGGCCGCGCTCGCAGGAGGCCCGGTCGACGACCGCGCCGTGGTCACCGCGGCCGGCCTGCTGTCCGGCGCGCAGGGCCCCGGCCGGGACGCCGACGGGGCGCTCGCCGTCGACCTGCTGGTGGTGCTGGACGCGCCCCAGCTGGGCGTCGAGCAGGCCGCGATGGTCGTCGAGTCGCTGCCCGACGGGGCGCGGCTCGTCCTCGCGGGCGACCCCTCCCTGCTGTGGTCCGCCAGTCCGGGGCGGGTCTTCGCCGACGTGCTCGCCGCCGAGGTCTGCCCGCGGGTCGTCTCCCGGACGCCCGACCCCGGACCGGTCGGGGAACTGGTCTCCGGCGTCGGCGTCGGGGAACTGATCGCCGTCGACGCCCCCGGCCACGAGGTCGCGATCGTCCCCGTCGGGGACCCGCGGGAGGCGGTGCACCGCACGGTGCAGCTGGTCGCGGACTCGGTGCCGCGGGCCTTCGGCGTGCCGCCGGAGCAGACCCAGGTGGTCACGCCGGGGCACGGCGGGGCGGTCGGCACCCGCGTGCTGAACGCGGCGCTCAAGGAGCGGTTCAACCCCGGGCCGGGACGGTTCGCCGGCTTCGACCCCGGGGACCGGGTGGCCTACTCGCCGGAGCCCGGCCGCACGGTGCTGGGGCGCGTCCTCCAGGGGGACGCGGAGGGCCTCCACCTCGACCTCGGCGGCGCGAGGGTGGTCGTCCCGCCGGAGGGCGTCGAGCGGACGCTGCGGCACGGCTGGGCGGTGACGGCCCACCAGGCGGTGGGGCAGCGGTGGCCGGCGGTCGTGGTGGTGCTCCCCGGGGACGCCGGGGCGGCGCTCGACCGGGCGTGGGTCTACACGGCGTTCAGCCGGGCGGACCGCCACCTCTCCGTGGTCCAGGGCGTCGGCCCCGCCCTCACCCAGGCCGTCGCCTCCACCCACCGGCCCACCCGCACCACCCGCCTCCCCGCCCTCCTCAGGGCCCCCCAGGCGTGACGAGGCCGCCCCACGCGCCCCACGCGCCGCACCGCTCCCGCCCGGCCGCCCGCAGGGCGGCGGGAGGGCGACGAGGCCCGCGTGGGGAAGGGCTGTGCCCTCGCGGCCCGCGGCCCCCGTGGAAGGACGGGGGCCGCGGGGGGTAGGGGTGGGTCAGGCGTGCGGTGGGGGTCAGGTGAGGTCGTCGTCGGGGTCGTCGAACACCGCGGAGACGTCGAAGCGGCAGACGACCCGCCCGGGGTCCGCCCCCTCGAAGGGGGACGCGAGCCACTCACCCGGCTCCGCCGCCTCCTCCACCGCCGTCACCCACACCGTGGAGTCCCCCTCCTCCAGCCCGAACTCCCGGTGCCGCGAGGCGATCTCGTCCGGCTCGTACTCGCCGAACAGCAGCCCCAGCGCCCCGTGCGCCGTACGGGAGAACGCGTCGTCGCCGAGGTCGTCCGCCTCGTCCTCGTCGGCCTCCTCGATCCGCCGCGCCACGGCCAGCAGCCGCTGCGGCTCCGTCACCGTGTAGTCCCGCCGGATCAGCACGCTCACCGCGTGCGGATCGGCCGGCCCCTCGTACGGCGGGAGCGACTCCTCGATCCCGGGGATCTCGAAGGGCGTGACCTCGTCGTGGACCGTGTACAGCAGCTCGTCGTACACCTCGGCCGCCGCGGCCAACTGGTTGAACGCCTCGTGGACGGCGGGGTCGTCCTCCCCCGACCGCCGTTCGACCGCCGCAAGGTGACGGTCGAGCGCGACCTTGACCGCCTCGACGGCGGTGCGGACCTCGGCAGCGGTGGGCTGCGCAGCATCAGACATGGTGCAGACGCTATCCGTACCGGGCCGGTGCCCGCACAATGGATGCGATGGCCGAATACGAATTTGTCGACGTGTACGTACCCCGCGGGGTGTCCCGCAAGGACGCGACACGCCTGCTGACGGACCACGCCGAGTACGGACACTGGGAGTTGTGCCGCCTCACGCTCATGCGCGACGGCAGCCGCAGAGTGCGGTTGCGCAGACGGATCATCCGCCAGGTACGCGCCACATGGTGAACGACGACTGCGGGCTCCGCCGAGGCGGGGCCCGCAGTCGTCGTTCGTCGCGAGGCGTCGTGAGGCGTCGTGAGGCGTCGCGAGGCGTCGCGAGGAGATCTATCTCACGCCGCCGCCCGCGCGCGGCGGTAGAGCAGCGCGCCCGCCAGCAGGGCGCCCGCGCCGATCGGCAGGGCGGCTCCCACGGGGACGCCCGCGCCGGTCTCGGCGAGCTGCGGCGGGGTCCCGCCGTGCGGAGCCGGGCCCTCGGGCGTGCTCGGGGTCCCGGGCGTGCCGGGGGTGTCCGGGGTGTCGGGGACGTCCGGCCGCTCCGGCTTGCCGGGCTTCCCCGGCTGCTCGGGCCGCTCCGGCTGGGCCGGGGGCTTGCGGTGGCGTCCGGTGCCCTCGTTGACGCAGTCGTTGCCCACGGCGGCGTTGCCGAGGCCGACCACGTTCACGCTGTTGCCGCACAGGTTGACCGGGACGTCCACCGGCACCTGGACGGTGTTGCCGGAGATGACGCCGGGCGATCCGGAGGTCCGGCCGTCGGCCTGCGCTCCGCCGCCGTCACCGGCGCGGTGCTTTCCCCCGCCCTGTTTCCCGGACGTCTGCTTGCCGGAGCCGTGTCCGCCCCGGCCGCGGTCGTCCTTGCCGCCGTCGATCACGCAGCGGTTGCCGGCCGCCGGGTTGAGCAGCCCGATCACGTCCACGGTGTTGCCGCAGACGTTGACGGCGATGTTGACCGGGACCTGGACGGTGTTCCCGGACAGCACGCCGGGGGAGTTGGCCGCGGAGCCGCCCGCGTTCGCGTCGGCGTGTGCCTGACCGCCGGCCGCGGCGATGACACCGGTCGCCGCCGCCACGGTCATCAGGCCCTTGCGGGTGACGTGTCGCATTCTGGAATTCCTGCCTTCGACCTTGTCTGTGGAACCTGAGGGACGGCGGACCGGCCGGTCCCGGGCGGTTCCCGGGACCGGCCGTCTCAGCGCCGCGTGGAACGGGGCGCGTGTCAGCCGTTGACGCAGACGTTGCCGAAGGCCGGGTTCAGCAGACCGATGACGTTGATGCTGTTGCCGCAGACGTTCACCGGCACGTGCACGGGCACCTGGATGACGTTGCCGGAAACGACGCCGGGGGAGCCCACCGCGGCACCCGTGGCCTCCGAGTCGGCCGCGGCCATGCCCGCACCGGCCAGCAGCAGACCACCGGTGGCGGCGGTGGCGGCGACGATCTTCTTGATCATGATTCCTCCCTGGAATGGCAATGCGACCCATGTGCGGTCGCATCACCTGTAACGAGGAAGGGCTAATAGGGCTACGAGCCTATGAGCGCATTCACCCGTCCTGGGAGGGCGCTGGACGCCTGAGCGAATATCCGGCTCAGCAGGCGTCGAGGAAGCGGTCCAGCACCCGCACCCCGAACTTGAGTCCGTCCACCGGCACCCGCTCGTCCACGCCGTGGAACATGCCGGCGAAGTCCAGCTCCGGCGGCAGCTTCAGCGGGGCGAAGCCGAAGCAGCGGATCCCGAGGTCGTCGAAGGACTTGGCGTCGGTGCCGCCGGAGAGCATGTACGGCACGGCCCGCGCGATCGGGTCCTCGGCCACCAGCGAGCTCTGCATGGCGTCGACCAGCCGGCCGTCGAAGTCCGTCTCCAGCGCCTTGTCCGCGTGCACGTCCTCACGGCGCACCCGCGGGCCCAGGATCCGGTCCAGGTCGGCGAGGAACTCCTCCTCGTACCCGGGCAGGAAGCGGCCGTCGACGTGCGCGGTGGCCTGGCCGGGGATGACGTTCACCTTGTAGCCGGCGCCGAGCATGGTGGGCGCGGCCGAGTTGCGCAGGGTGGCGCCGACCATCTTGGCGATGCCGCCCAGCTTGGCCAGCGTCTCCTCCATGTTCTCCGGGTCCAGTTCGGTGCCGAGGGCGTCGGAGAGCTCGTCCAGGAAGGAGCGGACCGTCTTGGTCACCCGCACCGGCCAGGTGTGCCGGCCCAGGCGTCCGACCGCCTCGCAGAGCTCGGTGACCGCGTTGTCGTGGTTGGTCATCGAGCCGTGGCCGGCCGTGCCCTCCACGGTGAGCCGCATCCAGTGCATGCCCTTCTGGGCCGTCTCGACCAGGTAGAGCCGGAGCTTCTCGTTGACCGTGAAGGAGAAGCCGCCGACCTCGCCGATCGCCTCGGTGACGCCCTCGAAGAGGTCCCGGTGGTGGTCGACCAGGTGCCGCGCGCCGTAGGTCCCGCCGGCCTCCTCGTCGGCCAGGAACGCCAGCACGACGTCCCGCGGGGGCTTGCGGCCGCTGCGCAGGCGGTCGCGGACCACGGCCAGCGTCATCGCGTTCATGTCCTGCATGTCGACCGCGCCACGGCCCCAGACGCAGCCGTCGGCGATCTCGCCCGCGAAGGGGTGGTGGGTCCAGTCGTCCGCGTCGGCCGGGACGACGTCGGTGTGGCCGTGGATGAGCAGCGCGGGCCGGGACGGATCCTCGCCCTCGATGCGCGCCACGGTGGAGGCGCGGCCCGGGTGCGACTCGATGATCTTCGGCTCGAGCCCCACCTCGGCGAGCTTCTCCGCCACGTACTCGGCGGCCTTCCGCTCCCCGGGGCCGGAGTGGTCGCCGTAGTTGCTGGTGTCGAAACGGATCAGCTCCCGGCAGAGGTCGACGACCTCGTCCTCCCCGGTGACCTTCTCGCTCACGCGCTTCCTCCCGCTGTCGTCCGGTTGGCGTCGTACTCTCGGCCCCCATCCTCCCCCTCCCGGAGCAGCCGGACGAGAGGGGGCGTGATCGGGCACCCCGGAAAGCCTGGTAATGTTTCTCCTGTCGCCGCGAGGGGAACAGAGAAACCCCTCAGCAGTGACAGACACCTTGTCCGGGTGGCGGAATGGCAGACGCGCTAGCTTGAGGTGCTAGTGCCCTTTATCGGGCGTGGGGGTTCAAGTCCCCCCTCGGACACCACACGAAGGGCCGCGGTCGATGACCGCGGCCCTTCGGCGTTGCCGCACACCGGCCGAGCATCGGCCGCGCACAGGCCGAGCACCGGGCCGCGTACAGCCCGACCACCGGCCGCGCACAGCACGCGGCCCGGCCCCCGGCCCCCGGCCTCACAACCAGTCGCGCCGCTTGAACATCCGGTACAGCAGGACCTCCAGCACCGCCATCACCGCGATCACCGCCGGGTACGACCAGGTCCAGGTCAGCTCCGGCATGTGCGCGAAGTTCATGCCGTAGACGCCCGCGATCATGGTCGGCACGGCCGCCATCGCGGCCCACGCCGAGATCTTCCGCATGTCGTCGTTCTGCCGCACGCTCATCTGGGCGAGGTGCGCCGAGAGGATGTCCGACACCAGCCGGTCCAGGGCCTCCACGGACTCGTTGACCCGGGCCAGGTGGTCGCCGACGTCGCGGAAGAAGGGGCGCGCCTCGTCGTCGACGAACGGCACCCGGGTGAGACCGGAGCCGGTCTCCGCCAGCCGGGTCACGGGGCCGACCAGCGGGCCCGTGGCCCGCCGGAACTCCAGGATCTGCCGCTTGAAGTTGTAGATGCGGGAGGCGGTGTTCTGGGAGCCCTCGGAGGTGGGGGAGAAGACCTCCGCCTCCAGCTCCTCCAGGTCCGTCTGCAGTTCGCCGGCCACGTCCAGGTAGTGGTCGACCGTCGCGTCCGCCACCGCGTAGAGGACGGCGGTCGGGCCGGTGGCCAGGGTCTCCGGCGTGCTCTCCAGCCTGTCCCGCACGGAGGCCAGCGGCGAGGCGGTGCCGTGCCGCACGGTCACGATGAAGGAGTCGCCCAGGAAGACCATGATCTCGCCGGTGGACACGGTGTCGCTGTGCGGCTCGTAGTGGACGGGCTTGAGGACCATGAACAGCGAGTCGTCGTACACCTCCAGCTTCGGCCGCTGGTGGGCCTTGAGCGCGTCCTCCACCGCCAGCGGATGGAGCCCGAACTCCTCCGTGACCAGCTCGAACTCCTCCTCGGTCGGGCGGTGCAGCCCTATCCAGACGAACGCCCGGTCCCCGGCGGCGCGTGCCTCCGCCAGGGCGTCGGAGTAGTCGTCCGGACCCGCGGTCCTGTGGCCGTCCCGGTACACGGCGCAGTCGACGATCACGGTGGTGCGCACTCTCCTCACGGTCGGTCGTCCCCACCGCCTGGGCGGCGGCCGGTCGAGCGGGCCCGGTGCCGGGTCCCGCCACCCCTCATACCCCTACCCTGGGCGGCATGCCCACGCTCATCCTGGTCCGGCACGGACGCTCCACCGCCAACACCGCGGGACTGCTCGCCGGACGCATGCCCGGCGTCACGCTCGACGAACGCGGCGCCGCGCAGGCCGCCGCCCTCCCGGCCCGGCTGGAGGGGGTGCCGCTGGCCGCGGTCGTCACCAGCCCGCTCCAGCGGTGCCGGGAGACCGTCCAGCCGCTCCTCGCGGCCCGGCCCGGGCTGCGCGCCCACACGGAGGACGGCATCAACGAGTGCGACTACGGCGACTGGACCGGCCGCAAGCTGGACGAGCTGGCCGGCGAGCCGCTGATGGACATCGTGCAGGCCCACCCCACCGCCGCGGCCTTCCCCGGCGGCGAGTCGATGCGGACCATGCAGCACCGCGCGGCCGAGGCGGTCCGCGCGTGGAACGCGCGGATCGAGCGGGAGCACGGGGCCGACGCGGTCTACCTGATGTGCTCGCACGGCGACATCATCAAGTCGCTGGCGGCCGACGCCCTGGGGCTGCACCTCGACCAGTTCCAGCGGATCTCCGTGGAGCCCTGCTCGGTCACGGTGGTCCGCTACACGCGGACCCGGCCCTTCCTCGTGCGCCTCGGCGACACCGGCGACTTCGCGTCGCTGATCCCCCGCCCTGACCGGGAACCCGAGGGGTCCGGGGGCGATGCCACGGTCGGGGGCGGCGCCGGGGCACCGTGATCGTCGCCGCAGTAGGGTGAACCGCGTCAGCCCGTACCCGAAGTCGACACCCAGGAGACAGGACGTGTCACGTCAGGTGTTCCTCTACGACCCGCCGGACCGCTTCGTGGCCGGCACGGTCGGACTGCCCGGGCGACGGACGTTCTACCTCCAGGCCAGCGCCGGAACCCGGGTGACCAGCGTCGCGCTGGAGAAGACCCAGGTCGCCGCCCTCGCCGAGCGGATGGACGAACTGCTGGACGAGGTGGTGCGCCGCAGCGGCGGCAGCGCCTCCGTCCCCGCGGTCGCCCCCGCCGACGTCGTGGACACGGCGCCGCTGCAGACGCCGGTCGAGGAGGAGTTCCGGGTCGGCACCATGGCCCTGGCCTGGGACGGCTCCGACCAGCGGATGATCGTCGAGGCGCAGGCCCTGGTCGAGCTGGAGGCGGAGACCGAGGAGGACCTGGCCGCGGCGGAGGAAGAACTGCTCCAGGACGAGGAGAACGGCCCGCCCGTACTGCGGGTCCGGCTCTCCGGCGCGCAGGCGAGATCCTTCGCCAAGCGCGCCATGGAGGTCGTCGACGCCGGGCGCCCGCCGTGCCCGCTGTGCAGCCTGCCGCTCGACCCGGAGGGACACGTATGTCCGCGCCAGAACGGATACCGGCGCTGAGCCTGCCCGCCGACGGGCCCGACGAGGCACTCCTCGCCCGCGGCGGGCTCACCGTGCGCGGGAGGATCCCGCAGGCGTCCAACGCCGTGCTGTACTGCACGGTCGAGCTGGACGGGCGGGAGGCGGCGTGCGTCTACAAGCCGGTGGCGGGGGAGCGCCCGCTGTGGGACTTCCCGGACGGCAACCTGGCGCGGCGCGAGGTCGCCGCCTACGAGGTGTCCCGGGCCACCGGGTGGGGGCTGGTGCCGCCCACCGTGCTGCGGGACGGGCCCCACGGCGAGGGCATGTGCCAGCTGTGGATCGAGCCGGTCACCGGTGAGGACGCGGAGGGCGGCGAACTGCTCGCCCTGGTCGACCCGGAGGACCCCGGCCCGGGATGGAAGGAGATCGGGCTCGCCGAGGTGGGGGAGGGCCGGACGGCCCTGCTGGTCCACGCCGACGACCCGCGGCTGCGGAGGCTCGCCGTGCTGGACGCGGTGATCAACAACGCCGACCGCAAGGGCGGCCACCTGCTGCCCGGGGCCGAGGGGCGGCTGTACGCCATCGACCACGGGGTCACCTTCCACACCGAGGACAAGCTGCGGACCCTGCTGTGGGGCTGGGCGGGCGAACCGCTCCCCGAGGAGGCGGTCGAGGTGCTCGGCCGCCTCGCCGGGGCCCTGGCCGAGGACGGCCCCCTGGCCGCCCGTCTCCGCCCCCTGATCACCGCCGCCGAACTGGACGCCACCCGCGCCCGGGTCGCCGCCCTCCTCGCCACCGGCACCCACCCCCGTCCGGGCGACACCTGGCCCGCCCTGCCCTGGCCACCTGTCTGACCGCCCCCGCCCCCCGCCGCCGCCCCCGCGCCCGCCCCGGCCGGAGCGCCGGACGGGGCCCCGGGCGGTCGGCGGCGGCAGGGCACAGGACCGCAGGTCGGCGCAAGGGCGCGTGTTCGGCCAGTGTGGGGCCGGTGGCGCGGACCGGTTCGTGGCCGGAACACCTGTCCGGTTACGCTCATGACATGCATGCCTGGCCCGCTTCCGACGTTCCCGCCCTGCCCGGTCAGGGCCGCGACCTGAGGATCCACGACACCGCCACCGACGGCCTCGTCACCCTCACTCCCGGCCCCGTCGCCCGCATCTACGTCTGCGGCATCACGCCGTACGACGCCACCCATATGGGTCATGCGGCGACCTACAACGCGTTCGACCTCGTCCAGCGCGTCTGGCTGGACACCAAGCGCCAGGTCCACTACGTCCAGAACGTCACCGACGTCGACGACCCGCTGCTCGAGCGCGCGCAGCGCGACGACGTCGACTGGGTGGCCCTCGCCGAGCGCGAGACCGCCCTCTTCCGCGAGGACATGACCGCCCTGCGGATGCTGCCCCCGAAGCACTACGTCGGCGCCGTGGAGGCCATCCCCGGCATCGTCCCGCTGGTGGAGCGCCTGCTCGCGGTCGGCGCGGCCTACGAGCTCGAGGGCGACATCTACTTCTCCGTCGAGGCCGACCCGAACTTCGGCAAGGTCTCCCGTCTCGACGCCACCGCGATGCGCGTCCTGTCCGCCGAGCGCGGCGGCGACCCGGACCGTCCGGGCAAGAAGAACCCGCTCGACCCGATGCTGTGGATGGCCGCCCGCGAGGGCGAGCCGAGCTGGGACGGCGGCAGCCTCGGCCGCGGCCGTCCGGGCTGGCACATCGAGTGCGTGGCCATCGCCCTGGACCACCTGGGCATGGGCTTCGACGTCCAGGGCGGCGGCTCGGACCTCGCCTTCCCGCACCACGAGATGGGCGCCTCGCACGCCCAGGTGCTGACCGGCGAGTTCCCGATGGCCCAGGCCTACGTGCACGCCGGCATGGTCGGCCTGGACGGCGAGAAGATGTCGAAGTCCAAGGGCAACCTGGTCTTCGTCTCGAAGCTGCGCCAGGACGGCGTCGACCCGGCCGCCATCCGGCTGGCGCTCCACTCCCACCACTACCGCAGCGACTGGGAGTGGACCGACCAGGTCCTCCAGGACGCCGTCGACCGCCTCGGACGCTGGCGCGCCGCCGTCTCCCGCCCCGACGGCCCGCCCGCCGAGGCGCTGGTCGAGGAGATCCGCGACGCCCTCGCCGACGACCTCGACGCCCCCGCCGCGCTGGCCGCGGTGGACCGCTGGGCCGCCGTCCAGGAGAGCACCGGCGGCCAGGACATCGGCGCTCCCGGCGTGGTCACCCGCGCCGTCGACGCCCTGCTCGGCGTCGCGCTCTAGCGCCCTCCCGCCCGGCCCGCCGGTGCCCCCAGGGGGCTGCGCGGGACGGGCGGCATGTGGTGGGGTGGGCGCGTTGCCCCGAGACGGGGCCGGTCCCGGCCGGTCCCCCGAGCGGAAGGACGACCACCCCGTGACTCCCACGCACGGCTCTCCCGCCCCCGCCGTCGGCCGCCGCGCCCTCCTCGCCGGAGGGGCCGCGGCCGCGGGCGCCGCCCTCCTCGGCGCCGGCGGCCCGGCCCACGCCGCGTCCGGCGCCCCCTGGCCCACCGTGATCCGGCTGCCCGACGGCTTCCGGCCGGAGGGCATCACCGTCGGCGGCGGCCCCTACGCCTACCTGGGCTCCCTCGGAGACGGCTCCGTCTACCGCGTCGACCTCCGCACGGGCCGGGGGCGCATCGTGTCCGAGGGCCCCGGCACGCCGTCGGTCGGCCTGAAGCTGGACGGCCGCGGGCGGCTGTTCGTCGCCGGACGCGGTGAGGGCATCCGCGTGGTGGACGCGGGGAGCGGACGCGTCCTCGCCGCGTACCGCCCGGCCACCGCCACCCCCACCTTCGTCAACGACGTGCACCTGACGCCGAGGGCCGCCTGGTTCACCGACTCCTACCAGCCGGTCCTGTACGCCCTCCCGCTCGGGCGCGGCGGCGCGCTGCCCGCCGCCGACGAGATGGTGCGGCTCCCGCTCGGCGGCGACTGGAACCAGGCGCCCGGCGAGGTGGTCAACGCCAACGGCATCACCCGCACACCGGACGGCAAGGCCCTGCTGGTGGTCCAGTCGGGGGCCGGCGTCCTGCACCGGGTGGACCCGCGGACCGGTGTCACCCGGCGGGTCGACCTCGGCGACGCGCCGCTGCTCACCAACGGCGACGGCCTGCTCCTCAGGGGCCGCACGCTGTACGTGGTGCAGAACCGGCAGAACGCGGTGGACGTGCTCGAACTGTCGGCCGACGGCTCCTCGGGCGTCCGGCGCCGGCGGATCACCGACCCGGCGTTCGACGTGCCGACCACGGTGGCGGCGTACCGGGGCCGGCTCTACCTGCCCAACGCGCGCTTCACCACGACGCCGACGCCCACCACGCCCTACACGCTGGTGGCCGTGCCGGCCTGACGCCCGCGGTCCGCCCGTGACCCCTCAGTCGTCGGAAGGGGGTTCGTCCTCCCGCGGCGGCCTAGGGGGCCGGGTGCGCCCGCCGCCCGGGTTGTCACGGCGGCGCAGGTACCGCTCGAACTCGCGGGCGATCGCCTCGCCGGAGGCCTCGGGCAGGTCCGCGGTGTCCCGGGCCTCCTCCAGGGTCTGCACGTACTCGGCGACCTCGCTGTCCTCGGCGGCCAGCTGGTCGACCCCCACCTGCCAGGCCCGCGCGTCCTCCGGGAGCTCGCCCAGCGGGACGCGGATGTCGATCAGGTCCTCCAGCCGGTTCAGCAGCGCCAGTGTGGCCTTCGGGTTCGGCGGCTGCGACACGTAGTGCGGCACCGCGGCCCACAGGCTCACCGCCGGCACCCCGGCGTGCGTGCACGCCTCCTGGAGGACGCCCACGATGCCGGTGGGACCCTCGTACTTGGTCTCCTCGAGGTCCATCCGCCGCGCCAGGTCGGCGTCGGAGGTGGTCCCGCTGATGGGCACCGGCCGGGTGTGCGGGGTGTCGCCGAGCAGCGCGCCCAGGATCACCACCAGCTCCACGCCCAGCTCGTGCGCGAAGCCGAGCAGTTCGTTGCAGAAGGTGCGCCAGCGCATGGACGGCTCGATGCCCCGGACCAGCACCAGGTCGCGCGGCTTGTCGCCGCCGACCCGCACCACGGAGAGCCGCGTCGTCGGCCAGGTGATCTTCCGCACCCCGTTGTCCAGCCACACGGTGGGCCGGTTGACCTGGAAGTCGTAGTAGTCCTCGGCGTCCAGCGCCGCGAACACCTCGCCCTTCCACTCCTTCTCGAGATGCGCGACCGCGGCGGAGGCGGCGTCGCCGGCATCGTTCCAGCCCTCGAACGCGGCCACCATGACCGGGTCGATCAGCTCGGGAACCCCCTCGAGCTCGATCACCCAGCGCCTCCTTCCGACGAGCACTCACGTACGCCCCAACCTTACGGCGTGCGAGGGGGCCGACCGCAGCCCCCTCGCACGGCCGGTGAGCGATCACTGCCCCGCGTGCGGCGGGCGCACACCCGCCGCACACACCCGCCGGGGCGGGGGATTCGTCAGTCCTCGACCCAGTCCATGGTCCGCTGCACCGCCTTGAGCCAGTTCCGGTACTCGCGGTCGCGCTCCTCCGCGTCCATCCGCGGCGTCCACTCGGCGTCCTGCCGCCAGTTGGCGCGCAGTTCGTCGACGCTCTTCCAGAAGCCGACCGCCAGACCGGCCGCGTAGGCCGCGCCGAGGCAGGTCGTCTCGGACACCTCCGGGCGCACCACCGGCACGTCCAGGCAGTCGGAGAGGATGCGCATCAGCAGGTCGTTGCCGGTCATGCCGCCGTCCACCCGCAGGGTGGCGAGCTGGACGCCGGAGTCCTTGGCCATGGCGTCGGTGATCTCCCGGGTCTGCCAGGCGGTCGCCTCCAGCACCGCCCGCGCCAGGTGCCCCTTGGTGACGTAGCGGGTCAGCCCGGCGATCACCCCGCGGGCGTCGGAACGCCAGTACGGCGCGAACAGCCCGGAGAACGCGGGCACGAAGTACGCGCCGCCGTTGTCCTCCACCGAGGCCGCCAGCGGCTCGATCTCGGCGGCGCTGGAGATCAGCCCCATCTGGTCGCGCATCCACTGCACCAGCGAACCGGTGACCGCGATGGACCCCTCCAGCGCGTAGACCGGCTTCTGCTCGCCGATCCGGTAGCCCACCGTGGTGATCAGGCCGCTGTAGGAGTTGATGATCTTCTCACCGGTGTTCATGAGCAGGAACGTTCCGGTGCCGTAGGTCGACTTGCCCTCGCCCTCGGCGAAGCAGGTCTGCCCGAACAGCGCCGCCTGCTGGTCGCCGAGCGCCGACGCCACCGGGATGCCGCCCAGCAGGTCGTCGAGGTCCCCGCCCCTGATCTCCCCGTAGACCTCGGCGGAGGAGCGGATCTCCGGGAGCATCGCCGTCGGCACGCCGATCGACTCGCAGATCCGCTCGTCCCAGTCCAGCGTGCGCAGGTTCATCAGCAGGGTCCGGGAGGCGTTGGTGACGTCGGTGACGTGCCGGCCGCCGTCCACCCCGCCGGTGAGGTTCCAGATCACCCAGCTGTCCATCGTGCCGAAGAGGACGTCCCCGGCCTCGGCCCGCTCCCGCAGGCCGTCCACCCGGTCCAGCAGCCAGCGCGTCTTGGGGCCGGCGAAGTAGGAGGCCAGCGGCAGCCCGGTCTCCCGGCGGAACCGGTCCTGGCCGACGTTGCGCCCCAGCTCGCGGCAGAGCGCGTCGGTGCGGGTGTCCTGCCAGACGATCGCGTTGTGCACCGGCTGCCCGGTGTGCCGGTCCCACAGCACGGTGGTCTCGCGCTGGTTGGTGATGCCGATGGCCACGATGTCGTCCCGGGTGACGCCGGCGGCGCGGATCGCCCCGGCGACCACCTCCTGGACGTTCGCCCAGATCTCCAGGGCGTCGTGCTCGACCCAGCCCGGTTTCGGGAGGATCTGTTCGTGTTCCTTCTGGTCGACCGCGACGATCCGGCCGTCGCGATCGAAGACGATGCAGCGGCTGGACGTGGTGCCCTGGTCGATGGCGGCGATGTACGGGCCGGAGCCCTGCCGGCCGGTCGTCGGCTGCTGGTCGGTCACTGGTCACTCCCCGAGGTTCTGCGGACGGTACGTGCGGGTGGCGGAGCGCATGGCGCCGGGCGCATGGTCCCTCAGGCGAAGAGCGCCCGGTAGAGACCCGCCGCGATCACGGCCCCGATCAGCGGACCGGCCACCGGCACCCAGGCGTACCCCCAGTCGGAGCCGCCCTTGTTGGGCAGCGGCAGCAGGGCGTGCACCACGCGCGGGCCCAGGTCGCGGGCCGGGTTGATGGCGTAGCCGGTGGGACCGCCCAGCGACAGGCCGATCGAGACCACCAGCAGGCCGGTGATCAGGCCGCCGAGCGGGCCGAGGCCGTCGCCGTCGGCGTTGAGGCCCTGGGTGAGCACACCCAGCAGCAGGACCACGGTGCCGATGATCTCCGTGAGCAGGTTCAGCAGCGGTCTGCGGATCTCGGGGCCCGTGGAGAAGACGCCCAGCACCGGCCCCGCGGCCGGTTCCCGGGCCTCCACCGCCTTGCCCTCCGCGGTCGGCGTCTTCTGCGCGCCGGGGCCGCCGACGATCTCGTGGTCGGTCAGGTGGGCGTGGAACTGGCCGTGGTAGGCGACCCAGACCAGGGCCGCGCCGATCATCGCGCCGACCATCTGCCCGGCCCAGTACAGGGGCAGGTCCGCCCAGGACGTCCCGCCGTCCAGGGCGAGGGCCAGGGTGACCGCCGGGTTGAGGTGGGCCCCGGACACGGGGCCGGTGGCGTAGACCGCGACCATCACGGCCAGGCCCCAGCCGAAGGCGATGGAGAGCCATCCGGCGTTGCGGGCCTTGGACGCCTTGAGCGTGACGGCGGCGCACACGCCGCCGCCGAGGAGGATGAGAAGAGCCGTCCCTACTGTCTCGCCGATGAGGATCTGGGAGCTCGTCATCCTCCGGATGGTAACGAGCGGATCTTCGAGGCGATACCGGAGCGTGATGGCGTGATTACGCCAAGATCGCGCCGTCCTGTGCGCCGTTCGGCGTCCGCACAGTGGACCTGGCCGCCACGGTATGGACAGCCCGGTTAGGCTGATCCGGTGCGCACCCCGCGGAAACGGTCCGCGATCCGCGCAAAGCCGACAGCCGTCGCATCCCAGGGAGTCTCTCCATGGCCTCGTCGCCGTCCCCGTCCGCAGCCGACGCCCGCGCCCGCGTGTCCGCCCTCCGGGAGGCTCTGGCTTCCCGTGTGGTGGTCGCCGATGGGGCGATGGGCACGATGCTCCAGGCCCAGGACCCTTCGTTGGAGGATTTCCAGGAC